>NZ_CP046391.1:565246-581043 GCF_012790675.1 Anaplasma platys | reverse complement strand
CATGTGGTCAGAAATTCATGGAGCTGAATAAAAATCTCGGATAAAGAACGAAACCGAAGCTATCAACATCTAAACGCACTGCAACCGCCATATGCTGTTTTTGTTATCGGTGCACTTAAAATAAAAGGCTTTGTCCCCAACTTGAAAGACATGCTCTTATAGTGCGTGCTAAAATTCTTCATCTATAAAATAATCTTCTGCTCCGGAATACACGACCCTGGCGTCGGTCAGGTAAAGTACTTTCCCATATTGTCAGATGGACTGGAAGAAAACGCCGGCGCGCCCCCTGATCCACCGCAAACAGACAGAAACCCGCAAGTACCAAGGCAAAGGAACAGAAAATCAGGACCTGGGGACAGCCGCGCAAGAGGCCTACCCCTCAGTGTAGCTTTATAACACTTACAATATCTAACCCCCGGATAGAAGCTGCAGTAGTGACAGACTTAGAGTCGGATACGCTACCTACATAAACCCCATACGGAAACCCGATACCGCTATCGACGGTTATCACCAAATCACCTGCACTAACCTCTCTATCGCCTGAGGAGAAATCAGAAAGTACAGCCCCTTTTCCTGTTCCTGACAGTACAGCCCCAACACCGCTGCCCACTATTGTAACTGGAATATGAAAATCCCTATCCGTTACTAGCAAAACTCTGGAACTGTGCTCGCTAACATCTACGATCTTCCCAACAAGCCCATTGCTGTTTATAACAGCTTGCTGGTTTTGGATCCCATCTGCCTTACCTAAAGGAAGCAGCGCTCTTTCCGCGCCGCCATCCCGCACGAAGATCACCCGCGCCGTAGTATATGAAATCCCGCTATAGTCAGAAACAAAGTTAAGTAACCGTCGCAAAGCGGCATTCTCACTGGCAAGTACTCCTATCTTTGTGGTACAATCCCCAGAAGTATGCCCTCCCCCAGCAGCGGGAACGCACTTTTCCTCAACACAAAAAGTACCTTGCAACAGCGCCGTCACCTTACCAGCCGCAACAACCCCTCTATCAGCAACATAAGTACGCATCACACCAAACACATTTACGCCCTGGTTGGCATATAGGTAATGCAGTAACACCCCTACCGCTACGAAAAAGAGTGCTCTCTTTTTCTTCAAAACTGACGCACCCCCTCTAAGATACCGGGTAATGCTCGATGCCGGCTTAATACTGACGTATTTCATAACTTAGTGACAAAGGTGCAAAAAATTTCAGGGGAATACTACCAAAAATTTTCCAACAAAAAAACAATTTAAACTAGAGCAATTGGAATAGTATATTGACCGCTTTTGCACAGAATTTACTACTATGGCGACTATAGTTACATTACATCCATAAAAACTAACCCTATTTTTTCTTATATTCCATAACAGCAAGGCAAAAACCTACTATCCTCCGAAATACGATCAATACAACGAGCGCAACACAGCTATCTCGCTATTTTGCAATCAGCTATTAATTGGCTATTTTCAGCATATTATTATAGATAATTAACCTATTTATTTAGATTTAACCCATCTACTTGCATCCCAACGCGTCTTATGATGAAAAAAAATGCGGGAGATTTGCCAAAAATTTTGTTTACACACCATAAATTAGCCTATAACCTACCGGGTAATTTTGCGCGCCCTTAGCTCAGTTGGATAGAGCATTTGACTACGGATCAAAAGGTCGGGCGTTCGAGTCGCTCAGGGCGCGTTTTACCCTAGCTAACAGCTTGTTACTTTAGTTACTGGCAGTTTTATGAGTCATTCGCTGCGCTTTCTTTTTCTGCTTCTTCTTGTTGCCGGTGCGTTCTTTTGTGCGGACCTTGTTCCTGTCGAGATCAGGTCACTGAGTTACACCATCAGCCTATTTATCAAAGAAGTTTTGGTCTTTATCCTGCCGCTGATTGTTTTTAGTATAGTCTTCCACTCCACCGGACAGCTACGGGGAGGGAGTGCTGTAAGAACCACACTCCTACTAATTGCAATGGTATTATTGTCAAATACGCTTTCAGTAGGTGTTGCTCATGTTATGAGCACAGTCGTTACAAGCGCTGGTGGAAATGTAGCTGTTAGTGGCGGAACACTTGGAAGCGAAGCACTTAAAGCTTATGGAAGCTTTAATTTACCCTCAATTATTAGTTGCGCGAAAGCCCTTGCATTTGGGGTTTTATCGGGAATAGTACTGCCAAAGATGTTTGGAAGTCGCGCGCTTAAAGTATCGCAGAGCCTATACGACGCAAGCGTCTTCATCCTTGAAAAAATATTTGCGCCTTTATTGCCAATATTCGTAGTTGGGTTTGCCTTCAAACTGAGAAGTGATGGAGCTCTAGACATTATAGCGCGCAATTACCAGGTGATGCTTTATATATTCGTTCCGGCACTGGCGCATACACTGTTCTTATATTTTGTAAGCAGTGGGTGCTCGGTAGAAAAAACTATTGTACTACTGAAAAACATGCTGCCAGCAGCCATAGCAGGATTTGCCTCCATGTCCAGTCTGCTGACCATGCCCATCACCCTATCGGCTGTAAAAAAATCAACAAATAATGATAGTGCAGCGGACATAGCAGTACCGGGGTCTGTCAATGTACATCTGATTGGAGATTGCTTCTTTACTGTGATACTCTTATCACTTATGGCGGCAGCTTTTGGAAAAACAGAGCTCATCACCACTTCAGACTACCTGCACTTTCTAGTGTATGTGGTGTTGATGAAATTCGCTGAAGCAGCTGTTGCTGGCACGGGGCTAATATTAATGTTCCCAGCCATGGAACAGTATCTGCACTTTACCCCTGCCATGCTTTCTTTGTCAACTACATTGTGCATACTTCTTGATCCTTTAATAACCTCGATCAATGTTCTTGGTAATGGTGCGTTTTCTATACTGTTTGTAAGAGCAAATCAGTTGCTGTTCAGATCAGAAAGAGGATCTTGGAGCGATAAAGAGGATAGTAAATAGAACTACCGCTGTGATGTTGTGCATGCCTGTGGACCTCATAATCTCTTACTTATTGCAGATTATGGGGTCAGATTACATAATTAGGCATGAAATCACCGAAGCATCGGGAGACTTAGAAACTTTATACACTTTTCGGGATTTGCAGGCTTATGAAAACAAAAATACTACACACAACAAAGTTCATATTCCTAATAGCAATGGTGGTAGCAGCCTTCTGTTTTGCAGATCTGTTTCCATATAGCGTTAGGTCTTTTTCTTATGGAGTAAGTCTTGCTATAAAAGAGGTACTGGTATTTATACTCCCCTTGATAGTCTTCAGTATAGTCTTCCAGTCTGTATCAAAATTGCAGGGCACTAATGCGTTAAAGGTAATTTTATCGCTAATAGCACTGATAATGCTTTCTAATTCTGCCTCAATGACGACAGCACATTTTGTCGGAAAATTTGCTACATCACATATGTCAGGCAGTCTTCAAGTTTCTGAATCTGCCAAGACGGGTGGGTTAGAACCATATTTCTCCTTTAGCCTTCCCTCACATATCAGCTGCTTGAAAGCAGTGTTGTTAGGCTTCTTGTGTGGCATGGTTTTGCCTTACGTTACTAAAGGTAGATCATTTGCCATAGCGAATATCATGGGGAAATATAGCATCTTCATCTTGGAAAAAATGTTCGCCCCGATACTCCCCATATTTATAGCAGGCTTGGTATTTCGCATGCAAAGTGAAAACCTTGTTGGAATTTTGCAGGGTAACTCGGAAGTAGCACTTTACTTCTTCTTTTCCGCATTGTTGCACATTATTCTTCTTTACATCATAGCTGCTGGATTCTCTCTCCGCGATGCTTTTGACAAGTTTAAGTCTATGGTGCCCACCGCTCTCTTTGCTTTTACCACGATGTCTAGCTTGATCAGCATGCCCCTGATTCTTAAGACTGTTAAGAAAAACTCGGGGAACAACGATCTGGCCGATATTATCGTTCCAACATCACTAAATGTGCACTTGGTTGGTGATTGCTTCTTGATGATAATAATGTCACTGGTCATATCGATTTCGTTTCATGGAGTTGGGTTTATCTCGACTGCTGATTATGCCACTTTCTTATTCTACTTTTTGCTTACAAAGTTTGCTGTGGTTTCCATACCTGGCGGGGGAATCCTGGTAATGTTGCCGATATTTGAGCAATACCTACATTACTCCCCTGCTATGCTTTCATTGATAACTACTCTTTATGTTATTCTTGATCCCATTACCACTTTCCTTAATGTTCTTGGTAATGGAGCATTTTCTCTATTGTTCAGCAGAATTTATGATAGGACAATTGCTAGAACAAAAAATGCGCCGGATGCCAAAAAGATTAGTGCTAGAAATGGACCTAACTAAGTATAAAAGTGCAACATCTTGGAAGAAACTTACAAAATAACGCTATTGTAGCCTCAGCTCCTTATATTAGTAAGCTGCGGAGGCTAATTACGGAAGAAGCGTAACGGCTCAGCATACTCACTGCCCTTCCAGCGACTATCTTAATTAAGTCTTTTATGTAATGTTCGTACCATGAAGAAGTATCAATGCTCCGTGTTCCCACAAAATTTCCTTACGCAACAACACTGCATGTGCTTTTTAATTATTTGATAACCTCAGAACATGAAAAGTAGACAAAGCATTTTCCTGCCGCGTTATGTTAAAGGGACATCTTTGCTGTGGCTGGGTGGTAATGAACAAAATTTGACAAAAAGATGACATACACACTAGATTTTCTGTTGTGCGTCGTGTGCGCCTGCTCACCCTAAAAGCGGCAATATGCTGTTTCTTTATGCATTGCGGGCCTTGTACTGCGGGCTGTACGCTGTATTCATAGAAGAGTTAGGAGTAATTACAACGGGGAGGGAGATTCGTGAAAAAAGATATCGTTCACTATGCAAGGTTTGCTGTCCTTGTAGCAATGGTGATTTCTGCATTCTGTTTTGCAGATCTGTTGCCTTATGACATCAGGTCTTTTTCCTATGGAGTTAGCCTTGCCATAAGAGAAGTAGTGGTGTTTGCGCTTCCGTTTGTAGTGTTTAGTATAGTATTCCAATCTATATCAAGATTACAGGGTGCTGGCGCAATTAAAGTGGTTATAGCGTTAGTGACGATGATCATGCTTTTCAATACTGCGTCGGTGATAGTCGCACATTTTGTAGGAAAGTTTGCAACGTCGCACATGACAGAAGGCCTTCAGATTTCCGAATCCAAGGCGGAAAAGGTCCTTGAGCCGTTCTTTTCTTTTAGCCTTCCGACACACATGAGTTGCATAGAAGCAGTTTTGTTGGGTTCTCTTTGTGGTGCGATTTTACCCCATTTAACAAAAGGAAGGTCAATCCCTGTGGCGGAAAAACTGGGGCGTTATAGTTTCCTCGCTCTGGAAAAGACTTTTACGCCGATACTCCCCATATTCATTGTGGGTTTGGTATTTCGTGTACATAGTGAAAGGATCATTGAGGTTTTACGGGATAATGCCGAAGTGGGGCTGTACTTTTTCATAGCTGCGCTCCTGCATGTTATGCTTATGTACGTCGTAGCTTCGGGGTTTTCTGTTCGCAGTGCGTTGGTGAAGTTTAGGTCCATGATTCCACCGGCTCTGTTCGCATTTACCACAATGTCTAGTTTGATCAGTATGCCGTTGGTACAAAGAGCGGTTAAGAGCAATACTAAAAACGCAGACGTGGTTGATGTGGTGCTTCCAACAGCGCTAAACGTGCACCTAGTTGGCGACTGCTTTTTGCTGATAATCATGGCGCAGGTTGTGTCATTCCTGTTTCCTGGAGGGGGTTAGTAACAACTGCAGATTATGCTAACTTCCTGTTGCACTTTTTACTCGCAAAATTCGCCGTGGTAACCGTGCCCGGGGGTGGAATATTGGTAATGGTGCCAATTTTCGAGCAGTACCTACACTATACACCAGGCATGGCATATGTACTGGTAGCATTATACGTTGTTTTTGATCCGATACTTGCCTTCCTGAATGTGCTCGGAAATGGTGCGTTCACGTTCTCGTTCTGCCAGGTATATGATAAGGTACTGAACAGACGCTCAACAAGAGAAGGAAACAAAGACGATGGACCTGCTGCTGAGACGGTATAGAGAGACGTAGAAACCATATTGCAGATTATGGGGTCAGATTACACAATTAGGCATGAAATCACCGAAGCATCGGGAGACTTAGAAACTTTATACACTTTTCGGGATTTGCAGGCTTATGAAAACAAAAATACTACACACAACAAAGTTCATATTCCTAATAGCAATGGTGGTAGCAGCCTTCTGTTTTGCAGATCTGTTTCCATATAGCGTTAGGTCTTTTTCTTATGGAGTAAGTCTTGCTATAAAAGAGGTACTGGTATTTATACTCCCCTTGATAGTCTTCAGTATAGTCTTCCAGTCTGTATCAAAATTGCAGGGCACTAATGCGTTAAAGGTAATTTTATCGCTAATAGCACTGATAATGCTTTCTAATTCTGCCTCAATGACGACAGCACATTTTGTCGGAAAATTTGCTACATCACATATGTCAGGCAGTCTTCAAGTTTCTGAATCTGCCAAGACGGGTGGGTTAGAACCATATTTCTCCTTTAGCCTTCCCTCACATATCAGCTGCTTGAAAGCAGTGTTGTTAGGCTTCTTGTGTGGCATGGTTTTGCCTTACGTTACTAAAGGTAGATCATTTGCCATAGCGAATATCATGGGGAAATATAGCATCTTCATCTTGGAAAAAATGTTCGCCCCGATACTCCCCATATTTATAGCAGGCTTGGTATTTCGCATGCAAAGTGAAAACCTTGTTGGAATTTTGCAGGGTAACTCGGAAGTAGCACTTTACTTCTTCTTTTCCGCATTGTTGCACATTATTCTTCTTTACATCATAGCTGCTGGATTCTCTCTCCGCGATGCTTTTGACAAGTTTAAGTCTATGGTGCCCACCGCTCTCTTTGCTTTTACCACGATGTCTAGCTTGATCAGCATGCCCCTGATTCTTAAGACTGTTAAGAAAAACTCGGGGAACAACGATCTGGCCGATATTATCGTTCCAACATCACTAAATGTGCACTTGGTTGGTGATTGCTTCTTGATGATAATAATGTCACTGGTCATATCGATTTCGTTTCATGGAGTTGGGTTTATCTCGACTGCTGATTATGCCACTTTCTTATTCTACTTTTTGCTTACAAAGTTTGCTGTGGTTTCCATACCTGGCGGGGGAATCCTGGTAATGTTGCCGATATTTGAGCAATACCTACATTACTCCCCTGCTATGCTTTCATTGATAACTACTCTTTATGTTATTCTTGATCCCATTACCACTTTCCTTAATGTTCTTGGTAATGGAGCATTTTCTCTATTGTTCAGCAGAATTTATGATAGGATCTCCAACAAAATCCGATTTCGTGAGCAGCTTAAGGGTGCAGTACCTGATTATAAATACTTCTAGTTCAGAATGCACAGCTTCAGTCTTCAAGGTGCAGAGCGGAGAGATATATGAAAAAAAGAGCCGCGAAAAGAACAGCCATTCCGAAATGCTTTTTGAAGTCATCGATGAGGCTCTCAGTGCGGCTTCACTAACCTATGAAGAGATCACGGATGTAGCTGCAATTGTTGGTCCAGGTAGTTTTACAGGGTTGAGAGCATCTCTTTCTGCAGTCCAGGGATTAAGGCTAGCATCATGCGCACACGTTCACGGCGTGAGCCTGCTAGAGCTGCAGGCGTACTCTATATACCGCACTTCAGAAGAAAATGATCGAGACATTCTTTCCATAGTCAGCACCATACAAAAAGAGCCTGCGGATAAGGCCTTTTATCAGATCTTCAGCAACTCACTTGTGCCAGTATCAGATTTCAAGTTCTGCTCAAAAAGCGAATTGCCACAGGGTCTTTATGCAGCAGCAAAAAATGGCACGGATCCGCTAGTGTTTAGCGCCAAGTTTGTTGGAGAATACTTGGCACACAAACTGCAACATAATCTGCCGGAAACTCCCTTAACTCCCATTTATTCAAGGAACTACAACTGATAATTTTCCAAACGAAAACAACGAATTACTGAAAAAACTGCGGTTAGGGCGGGTTCATAAAATCTTGTAGATATGGCGTGGGTTACCGTTCATTTGGTGCATCGCCTGTAGAAAAAGACTTGCAGATTTTCTTTCATTGCTATATCTCTTCGGGAAGCCGGGTAGTGGGACGTTTTGTTATGCGATCAAGAAAGATTTACGTCGGTTTGGTTCTGGGAACAGTGCTGGGAGCTCTGGTCTTTGTGACTTTTGGAAGTGTATTCATCGATGGAAAACGTGGCGGTGGTGTCCGCAATGACTGTATTGCCGAACTAGGTAACCGCTGTATATCGCTAAAGGAGTATCGTGTAACATATCAGAATGAGCTGGCTAATATGGAAAGCGTATTGAAGAGTAAGCTCTCTGATGAACAAATCCTGCAGTATGGCGTCAAGGAAATGATCCTGAAGAGTATGCTGTCTGACGTTATAATGGAAAAAATGACATCTGATCTTGGGCTGCAGGTAAGTGCTGCCAGTGTGCGCGATCTTATCAGGAGTATGCGTGCATTCCAAGACAGTAACGGCGAGTTCGATAAGGAAAAGTACCAAACACTGCTGGCTAACAGTGGTATGGATGAAGCAACCTATGCAAGCCGTATCCAGAATGCTTTACCACACACTGTGCTGTTGGAGTGTTTGTTCCCAAGACATGGCAATTCTGGCTACCCCTATTACGGAGATGTTGCCAAGGATGTTCTTGAAGGGCTTACGCAGTATCGTATAGTCGATGCGGTAACCATATCATCACAAGCTGTGGAGGCTGAGATAGAGAAAGAGGTGCCTGAAAGCATACTTAACGAAATGTACATCAACGCACCGAAAGAGTCTCTACTGTTCCCTGAGTACAGAACTGCTGACTATCTTGTGGTCACCGAAGAAGATGCTCTTCCCGAAGTAACTGCTTCGGAAGAAGAAGTAAATATTGAAATTAAGAACAGTCAGCTCCATGACCAGCGCGACGTGCTCAACTTGGTCTTTTCCGATCAGGAAGAAGCGTACGAAGCATACGCTGCTTATGGGGAAGGCAAAACCTTTGAAGAGATAGCAATAGAAATGGGTAATTCCATTGAGGACATCACTGTAAATGACATTTCAAGAGAAGTCCTACCAGCTGAAGTACGTGGAGTGGTATTTGCCCTGGAAGAAGGTGAAGTGAGTGGAGTTTTCAAGAGCTTGGTGGGATGGCACATAATGAAGGTCTTGCGCAAGCATGAGATCACTCCAGAAAACCTTGTGAAGTTAAAAGAAAAGGTTTCACTGAACATAAGACGACAAAAAGCTCGCGAACTTGTTTCTAGTACAATCAAAAAAGCGAACAATTCCATCGGAAGTGGTGCGACTCTTTCAGAGGTACAGAAAATGTTTAGCAACTCTAAGACTGGGGTGCTGAAGGAATTTGACATGGGTGGAAAGAATCCTCAAGGGGAACTGGTTCAGTTCCTTCCTATGCTTGCAGTTGAGGCTGCGTCTACTCTGGCTTTTTCCTCTCCTACTGGTAAGCCTTCGCACTTTGTAAATTTTGGGGAAACATATCTTGCCGTTTCCGTAACAGATGTGGTTCCTCCAAGAATGAGGACATTTGAGGAGAGTAAGGAAATTCTCGCTCAACAGTACAAAGACGGTCAAATAATGGAGAAAATGAGGGAATTGGCTTCAAGTATTGCAGAAAAGTTGAAGAACGACGACCTTGTGGCAACAGCCGGGGTATCTGTTGAGAGAGATTATGTAGTTCGCAGTGATGAATCATCTGGAATTCTGCCAGAGGAACTCATTGATGCCATATTCGTTATGAATACTGGTGATGTTAGTAAAGCTGTAGAGCATAGGGGTAGGGTATACTTGGCAGTCCTCCGGGGTATAAAGGGGGATGAGAAGGTAGATGATAAGATGTTGATGAATTTCAGCGCTCACGTAGCTGGAGAAGAGATTGCAGCGCTACGGGAGCAGCTTCTTAGTTACCTGATGGACAAATACAGCGTAAAGGTGAATAGCGAGTTGCTGAGCCAGGTTTAGACGAAAGGAGCACACATGCGGTGGTTCTGCACTCAAGGCTCTTTGAGGAAGGCGAAGTCAGTGTTGTCTTCGTGTGCGGAGATCTCAGCGCCTGAATGTTGCTTATAGGATACAATAAGTCTGATATCGACAAATTTCGCGCAACAGTGACACATCATTTACCGCATTACAATCAAGGCTCTTAAAACTGGTAATCCCCTGTCATAGTTATTGTATCAAGAGCGTGTTCTTATCACAGCTTTTGAATAACAGTCTGGACGTTTAATAATGGCAGACACCGGAATATCACCGCATTGCACTCCCTGAAAAAACATAAAGGTGCTGTTGTAGTGAGCTTGCAGCCAGAGCAGCCAGGTGCTATGATGCCCGAAAAGGAAAAGAAACTAGTTGATCCACCGTTGCCTCTGCAATTTTATGTGTCATAAAGGCACAATCGCTGAACATGAAACACTGAAACCGTAAATATCAAGACTCCGGTAATCAGAATTACCTTGAACGTCTATCGTGTTCATCTTCTCATGGAGACAGCACGATACACTGTTAGCGAAGTGAGCGGAAGTAGCTCAAGCGCACCAACACTTAAAAACTTCAGCCCTACCGCAAAAGAACGCATTGCATGCCTCTCACATGAGCTGTGGTGTATATAAAACGAAGTAAGTTATCAAGGCTCATTTAAACTCGCTAGTTATCAGAAGAACATATCTTTCCGTTCTAAAATATCCAAAAGTGTTATGTACAAAAACAGCTGTCAGGGCTGATTTTACAGCAGAATTTCCTTGAGGATTTGTCAAGTTCGCAAACAACTTGAATACAAGAACAACATTGCCATGTACTATTATATATGGGAATTCCCTACTCTATCACAGCGATTTTCTGCCAAACATATGATGTTCCAAAATCTCAACACTTCTGCTGTAAGTCTAAAAATGAATGATCACGGAGCACATCAGCGTATGGATGTCGCTAGCTTAGCTCGGAACACGCTTTTATAATCCTGTCACACGCTTCTAAGAGACTATCATCCGAGAGAGCATAAGAAATCCTGAAAAACTGCGGCGCACCGAATGCCTCTCCCGGCACAACCGCGACTCTGTGATTCAGTAGGTGCTTTGACATGTCAGTGCCGTCCTTTATGACTCCCACACCTGGAGCTTCTTTTCCAATTGCATTTTCACATGATACAAAGACATAGAATGCTCCTTGGGGTTCGTAAGCGCGAAGAATTGAAGTTTTCCCCAGGCTTTCCATGACTTTATCTCGTCTGCGCTTGAAGGCTGAGATTCGTTCTGCTAGAAATTCTTGGCTCCCCATCATAGCTTCAATTGCCGCATACTGAGCTATTGAATTCGCATTAGTAGTGCTTTGCGATTGGATGGTAGATGCAGCCTTTATAACCTTCTCGCTTCCCATAACATACCCGATTCTCCACCCAGTCATCGAGTACGCCTTAGAAACGCCGTTGACGATATATACTCTGTCGTATAGTGACTTATCCGCATGCAGAATATTAGAAAACTCCAAGCCATAAACCAGTTTGGCATATATATCATCTGAGAGTACTGCGACGTTAGGATAGGCACGTAATACCTCTGCTATCGCTGCAAGGTTTTCTTTACTATAGACAACGCCCGTGGGATTAGAAGGCGAGTTAATTACAATCCACTTAGTCCTAGATGTCACAGCGGCCCGTAGCGCTTGGGGATCCAACTGTAAGGAACGATCACAACCAGCGATAACTGGCGTTGCTCCGGCAATTTTTACCATATCAGGATATGAAACCCAATACGGCGCCGGAATTATCACTTCATCCCCCATGTCGAGCGTAGCCATAAACAAGTTGTAAATGCACTGCTTGGCCCCAGCCCCTACCAAAACCTGGTCAGCCATATAATCAAAGCCGTAGTCAAGTTTCGTACGATTAATTATCGCGTCTTTCAACTCAGGAAGACCATCGACGGGAGTGTATTTCGTCTTGCCAGAATTAATAGCATTAATGGCGGCAGTCTTGATGTTCTCAGGTGTATCAAAATCAGGTTCACCCGCCCCCAGAGAAATCACATCAATACCCTTCTTCTTGAGTTCCATGGTAAGCCTTGTAAGCTCCAGAGTAGGAGACGGCCTAATGCAGTCCATCTTTTCGCTTAACATACGCGCCCCTCCGTCAACAAAAGTCACTTCTCTTCCAAAAAACACCTAATAGCAGCAAAATGTATGACCCATGCTCCCACGGTACAATAAATCATTTACAACATATGAAACTATCCCGAGTTCTTGACGAAAATAGTCAAACGAATTCTCGGAAAATCGCCCAGAAACAATCTTGTGACAAACATCTAACATCTGCGACATCACCTTGAATCCAACCACATATTGCTAAAAAACCCGTTGTTGATCCACCAATATTTTGTATACTACTCCCATGTCTTTCTTGTGAGATGTCTTATGAATTTGGTAACTAAGCAAGCCATAGACTTCACTGCACGGGCCGTAATGTCCGATGGTAAGGTGTGTGATATGACGTTTAGTAAATACGTTGCCGGAAAGTACGCAGTGCTGTTTTTCTACCCTCGCGACTTTACTTTTGTGTGCCCCACTGAGATATTGTCTTTGCACAGTAGAATACCGCAATTCGGCGAGCGGAATGCGGAGGTTGTCGGGGTGAGTACCGATTCTGAGTTTGCTCACTCACATTGGAGAAATACACCTCTTGAAAAGGGTGGGATTGGGCTGGTAAGCTTCCCGTTGGTGGCAGACGATTCACATGAGATATCTAATAGCTATGGAGTCCTCCACAATGGCAGGGTAGCTCTTAGAGGCACTGTTGTGATTGACGAGAATTTCGTTGTAAGACATCAAGCAGTAAATGACTTGCCGATCGGACGCAATATAGATGAGCTTTTGAGAATCGTTGATGCTATAGAACACCATAAAAAGCACGGTGAGGTATGTCCTGCAGGCTGGTCCCGGGGGCAAGTGGCCATGGAAGCAACTCAACACGGTGTAGAACACTATCTGCAATCGCATTCCGATAATCTGGGTTCCTAGTTGTGACTGACGGTGCCGCTAAGACCAATGCCATAAAGGTGTTGATCTTAGGCTCTGGTGCAGCGGGGTGCACTGCGGCGATTTACGCTGGAAGGGCCAATCTGGAGCCTCTTCTTGTAACCGGAACGCAACCTGGGGGGCAGTTAACCATCACAACTGATGTTGAGAATTACCCGGGCTTTGTCAATATAGAAGGGCCAAAGCTGATGGAGCAAATGCAGAAACAGGCTGCCCATAGTGGCGCGACGCTGCTCATGGATGAGATTAGCTCCATTGACGCGTCGGAATATCCGTTCAGATGTGTAAGTTTGTTTGGAGAAACGTTTTACGCATATAGTATCATTGTCGCTACTGGAGCTCAGGCAAGGTGGCTAGGCATCGAGAGTGAAACAAAGTATAAAGGGAAAGGAGTTTCCGCTTGCGCCACTTGTGATGGCTCGTTTTTTAAGGACGAAGTTGTCGCCGTAGTTGGTGGGGGGAACACAGCAGTCGAGGAAGCCTTATACCTGACCAGAAGCGCTAGAAAAGTTTTTTTAATCCATAGGAGAGACAGGCTACGCGCCGAAGCTGTTATGCAGCAGCGACTCTTTGACAATAAGAAGATAGAGGTAATCTGGAACAGTGTCGTAAAGGAAGTAGCTGGTGATACGGACGAGAAGAAGGTCACGGGGTTGGTGATCAAGTCGACCGTGGATGATACAGAGCGCACTATCGGCTTGGGAGGAGTGTTTATAGCTATTGGGCATGTTCCTAATACCGCTGTACTGAAAAACATGACCAGCAAGGTCGGAGTCTCTCTTGATGATGAAGGTTACGTAATCACCCAACCTGGAAGCACATTGACTACATGCCCTGGAATCTTTGCTGCCGGAGACGTCTGCGATAAAGTTTATCGCCAAGCGGTCGTCGCAGCAGGATCTGGTTGTATGGCGGCCATGGATGCGGAAAAATATCTTTCAGAGAAAGGAATAGAATAGGCACTACGTTACCCTGTGATGGTGTTCAGAACTGGTGCAGAAGGACCAAAGCTTGGGAGACCGCGTTTACCTTCTTGTGTCATTTGTTTTATAGTTGGGGCTGTACGTGTACGTTATTCTTTATTGGGAAAAAATGTGTCAGAGCTCGGCAGTAACACCATGCATCTCCTCTCTACACTGAACATCTTGTCTACCGTTTAGCATGCGATTAAAGACTGAAAAGGCGCTCACGGCTAAAGCGCGATGAATCTCGCGCGCTTTTCCGAACATCAAGAATGTATGAGAAAAAGCAAAAGTGGCCATGGCCAAGAACTCTGTCTGGCATAGCTGAGAAACACTATGAGCCCCCACCATACACTTCCATAAACCTATCGCTACCACGCAGTAACAAAGTTATTTTTTCCTCCCATTGGGAGCAATTTTTTAAAATATTATGGCGAAAAAGCTGAATGGACGCTTGCATCACATAGGTACTCAGTTTGCAAACCGTAAAACGGAAATACCAACTGTGCCAGCGCATACCACATATTGTCCTGAGTGCCATTCCCAACTCACCACGGATGCAACGATCTTTCTTCCTAATCTCATTTGGCGCGATTTCAAACACAGTTGTAAAAATCTGGGAATAACCGCTTGAAAACCATTTACCCAATAGCTAACCACAGTAAAAATGAAGTGGCAGAGCAATAATAGCCACATCGCAGCTACTAGGTCACAACTGGAAAAATTGCTAATGTCACTTGCTCCTTACTTGGCAAATATAGCTTGTTACCAACACAAGCGCACCATGCCAGAAACAAACTCCCCATGTTTATATGATTACTCGGAATGGTAAGTATGCGAGACATACATCGAGCTGTTCAAAACAAATGACTATGGTGATGAGCAGCAACTGTCTGATTCACAACACAAGGAATTAAACTTCATAACAGTTAAAGATATTCGCTAGGAAAAATTTTCAAACTTATGGTTGCAAAACACGCTAAATTGCCTCGCACTATACTAGACAACTGTAGTGTACTCTCCCAAGTAATGCGATCTAAAATCACCTTGTCATCACGATATATATCACTAAAACTAAACTAAAACTTTAATTATAATTCCTATCTATGCCGGCAATCAACTTATAGCAAGGAGCATACAGTGCTGATTGTGTGTTTTACCAATGGTAAGCAGAACATATCTCGTAAAACTGTGCAAGTTTTACAACTTCCCCCCCCCTTTGCCAATGCGTGGTAAATGGCAATGATATTTCATATAACCGCAGAAAAAACCTGGCTTTAAAGGCCATTTTATGAACTCACTTAAAGTAAAACATTAATTCTTAATATACAAACATCTTGGATTAGAGCAACGTAAGTACATTTTTAGCCCCTTTAGCAGAGAATACCTTCGTGCGGCACTCCAATAGACTATGCCCCTAAACTACCTTTTTCAAAAAATATGTGGTTAGCTTCACACTCTTTAATAGCAAGTGCCCTTTCGTACCTGCTCTAATTAACGGCGCCCCTTATTAAAAGCCCCCCCCTATCTAAAATGTAAAAGCATTGACATCCCGCCCGACGGCTTCTCGAAGACAGATGAAAAGACTACATATCTCAAAACTTCTGAAGAAAACAGAAAACCACCTCATATGCTGCTCACTGCACATAAAGCATCAAGAAACCCAATAACAGCTTTTTGGCAGCGCGTTTAAAATACGCTCAACTGTAACTGTAACCATAACACTTAAACTAAC
>NZ_CP046391.1:559439-565146 GCF_012790675.1 Anaplasma platys | reverse complement strand
AGCAAGCAACCCAGCGTACTGTGCAAAAATCCCCGCATTGCCTAATGGCTGATATTCCGCACTTTCAGCATGAATCACCTATTCTATATGCCCCTGGCTGCACACCACTCCTGTAGAAATTCTTCAATTGTTCATTGACATTACGCGGCACAAACATGCTTACATCACCGCCAAGCCTTGCTACCTCCTTCACAAAGCTAGAAGAAATAAATTGGGTATCTTCTGACGCCGGAAGAAAAACCGTATCAACCCCCGGGGTCAGTTTGTAATTTATCCAGCTCATCTGAAACTCATAATCAAAATCTGAGACTGCCCTAAGACCCCTAACAATCATCAGCGCCTTCTTTCTCTTAGCAAAGCAAGTTAGCAGCCCATCAAAGACCTCCACACTTACCGGACACGCGCCTTCTATCAGCGGTAGTTCGTGTTCTATCATTTCTGCCCTGATATCAGCAGAAAAAATTGTCGCTTTCTGTACTCCCTTGGCAACAGCAATAACCAGCTCGTCTACCAAATTGCATGCACGCTTGATAACGTCGATGTGGCCGAAAGTTATTGGATCAAAAGTCCCGGGATATATCCCCAATCTTTTATGCATGGTGGCAATGAAATGTGCTTTGGCCCATTATATCCAGTTATAAAAAATTGTTTCATTTATTTTTGAAGTTTATCCTTGAATGCGAGTTGCCGGGACATATAATGGAGGTCACAGGCCTACGAACAAGCCTGTTGCGCCTTTTGCGCTGGATTTACATGGCTTGGTAGCTCAGTGGTAGAGCAGAGGACTGAAAATCCTCGTGTCGGTGGTTCAATCCCGCCCCAAGCCACGTTTCCCTTCTACTAAGTGTTTGCGGTAAGCGGAGCTAAAGTTTCATGTCTTCATTTCGTGGAAGATTTCTATCCCTAATATTCGCCTTTCTGTGTTTCTATTTAGCGCCAATTCCTTCCGAAAGCGCTCTAATACAGTCAAAAAAACAACAAATAGTTGTAGGTTTTCTTCAAACCCAAAAAATGCACTACCCCGAGGAATTAGCTTTTTCCCACAATATATATGAACTTCTCACAGGCTTGGGAGCGCATGTTGTACGCATAGACTACAACACAATATTGGATTTTGATGCCATAAACAAAGAAGCACTTGTTGATGCTGGGAAAAATGTAGAAAAGTTGCGAGATACGGTGCGAAAAAAAGTGAAAGAGGTGGTTTCATCGTTCATTGAGGAGAACAACATAACAAGGATTTTTATCCCAGGAAACTTCTATAATGTCGATACAGAGCCTTTTGCCCCTATCCCTAATCGTCAATTGGTGACAGAAGCTATCTCATCTATCGTGAGAGAAAACCCAAGCATAAGAATAATGGGGGTTTGTGGAGGACTTCAGGGCTTAATGCATGCTATGGGCATAAAAGTGGTTCGTGTACATAATGTAGTGGGGTCAAAGATATCTGCTGATGCCCACAATGTATCTATGCCAGATCCCCATGAAAAGGATGTAGTACTACATAGGCTTAGAATCGTACCCGGAAGCAATCTGGCAAAAATAGTTTCCCGTCATGTGAAGCCAGACGATAACGGATGGTATTCTCTATTCCTCCCTGACGCTCATGGAGGAGTAGTGAGTAATGACCAAAAAAATCTCAGTAGGCTTGAGTCGTTAGGGTACAAAGTCGTAGGATTCTCAGACGACGGTATCGTGGAGGCTATCGAAGACCAATACGGAAACATATTATTCCAAGGTCACCCAGAAGCGCTTGCCGTAAACTTTCTAAAAGGCAACTTCTTGCCAGTTCCTGAACATCAAAAGAGCTCTGGCTCAGACCCGCGTTACCAAGCTGCTCTTTCTGCTATTTCCATAATAGAAGACTTCTTATACAACTAATTATTACTTGAATACTCAGAACAGGAGCGGTAACGCCGCTAGAAGCTACTCACTCACTTTAGCACTAGTAGCTCTCGCTGCCGTAGAACAAATATACTATAGAGCTCCCCCCCCCCCCAGCCTACATGCTCTGAACGCCCAGTTTTACAGTATGTAACATATTAAAACGGACCAATGTGATTGCGCAGTCTGCCATGCTATCCCCATCGTTTTTGCCTTGACTGTGGGGATATTGTAAACTAGACTGCGGTCTGTTCAAAACGTGCATGCTTTTATGCGTTTATCTGCGTTCTATCTCCCCGCTGTTAGAGACGTTTCCTCCGATGTAGTTGCTATATCACACAAGTATTCCTTGCGCGCTGGGTTGGTGGCACAAGTTGCTTCTGGAATATATACTTGGTTGCCTTTGGGGCTGCGGGTCCTAAGAAAAATAGAGGGAATAGTAAGAGAAGAAATGGAGGCTGTAGGTTTTGGTGAAGTGCTAATGCCAGCTATGCAACCTGCCAGCTTGTGGAAGGAATCAAATAGGTACGACTCATACGGAGCAGAAATGCTTAGGGTCAAGGATAGAAACAATCGTGAAATGGTTTATGGTCCAACACACGAAGAGGTTGTTACCGATTTGGTTAGAGCCTCACTCAAAAGTTACCGAGACCTTCCTATAAACCTGTATCAAATCCAGTGGAAGTTTCGTGATGAGTTGCGCCCTAAAAACGGGGTATTAAGAGCTAGAGAGTTTTTGATGATGGACGGTTATAGCTTTGATGTAGATTACGATGGAGCTATGCAGACTTATAACGCCGTGCTTAAGGCATATGGAAGGGTTTTCAGCAGAATGAATCTTACTGCCATAGCTGTTAGCGCTGATGCCGGCGCTATTGGCGGAAATATGAGCCATGAATTTCACGTGTTGGCTCCCACAGGAGAAAGCACTGTATACTATGAAGAAAGGGCGCTTGATTTGGCAAAAAACACAGAGGCCAACAATATTGAGGCCTTGAACAAGGTATATGCGGCTGCTGATGAGGCACATGACGACAAGAACTGCAAAAGCAATTTAAAAATCTCCAAAGGAATCGAGGTTGGTCACGTTTTTTACCTTGGAGACCGCTATTCCAAGCCTATGGAGGTAAAGTTTCACTGCTCTGATGGAGTCGATACCCGATACGCGCACATGGGATGCTATGGGATAGGGCTTTCCAGACTAGTTGCAGCCGTCATAGAGGTGTTTCATGATAATGCAGGTATAAAATGGCCAACTGAGCTTACTCCTTACAATGTCGGCATAGTTAATTTGTTCCCCAAAAACGACAAGTGCACTGAAGTTGCCGAGTATCTTCATAGCATTTTTGGGGATGATTCCTTATATGATGACAAGGGGGATAGTCCAGGAGTTAAGTTATCCAGGATGGATCTCATAGGTTTGCCCTGGCAGGTAGTGGTGGGAAATTCTTTTGTAAATGATGGCGTGCTTGAGTTAAAAAATAGAACCGCAGGCACTGCTGAAGTAATGTCTGTTGAAAATGTGATATTGACTCTTAGAAGATGATATTAGGTATAGGCGTAGATTTAGTACTCATAGAAAGAATACGTGCCATATTGAACAAACACGGTAAAAGGTTTCTCGCCAAAGTGTTTTCTGACGGGGAGATTCAAGATTCCCTTCGATACACCAATGAAGGGGCCCGGGTGCGGCATTTTGCCAAGAGGTTTGCTGCAAAAGAAGCGTACGTAAAGGCAATAGGGACTGGATTTGGGGGGGAAATCGAGAGTAGATACATTTCCGTTTCAAATGATAAATACGGCAAGCCTTCCATCTCCATACTTGGACACAAAAGTCAGGAACATTCTGTTGCTCTCTCAATGAGCGATGATGGCGATTATGCAATTGCATTTGTAACCATTTATTCCAAATAGACCATGAGATCCGGATATTTCTACCGGAATACGCTAAGCAGGGATCGGAAATTGTTTTTTGCTAGAGCACCAAGTTCATATAACTAGTGGCACAGATTGGTGGCGCATTGACGGGAAACCAGATATTTTTCACAATGAATAACATAAACTCGCTGCGTTCACGGCTGCAAACATGGGAGTTCTCACTTGAAATAAAAACATCGGCAAAAATTTGCCTAATCTTGTAGAAAAAGTCACAGATACATTGTATATAGATAGTGACTTGCGCCGGAAGGGTGATCGCGTTTTCCGCTCTTTTGTTGTGGCATGTTTGTGTATATGCCTTTCCCATTGTTCCCTGGTAGCTCAGCGGTAGAGCAACTGGCTGTTAACCAGCAGGTCGTTGGTTCGAATCCGACCCAGGGAGCTCTTTCAGACGCTGGTAACTGCGCAGCTTGACTTTCCACCATTAGTAAAATATAATCCGGCCGTGGTCTTCACTATGGCAATAAAGGTTGCTTAGAATAGGCGTTTTGGACCCGAGGGCAGTGCTCGGCATCTCCACTGTATGTTGCGGGGATGAAACAGGTTAGACAGGCGCAGTAAAGAAGTTAGCCGTTGCTCGGTGGGAATTCCAGCCGTATAAGTGGGTCATTTTTATAAGTGCAAACGATAATCTCGTTGCCGCTAATGACAACTTTGACGCTAACGCTTTAGCAGCTGCAGCTTAATGTGTCTTTAGCGCGGTTCGGGGGCTTACCGGGCAACAGAAAAGCCCCCACGTCTGTATCCCGGTTCATATTAGCAATAGCTTACCTATATGTAGTGTAGTGGTAAGTTTCGTGAATGCCCCTTGATTTCCTGTGTAATGGTGGTACTCTGCTTTGGCATGGGCGGGCTTTATTGTGTTTTATGTCGTCAGCTGCCTGGTATACACAAAGGTAGAGGTTATATGAGTGATCTAGTAGATTATCGCAAGCTAGTATACACAGCAATGTGCGGAGTTATAAGAGAGGCTATGTGTTGCTTTTCAAAACTGACTCCGTCCAGGGACGTACATGTGGCAATTTCGTTTTTAACCAGCTGTCATGGCGTAGTTTTGCCCGCCTACTTGAAGGAGCAGTATCCTGAAAGCATGACGGTTGTGCTACAGTATCAGTTTAGAGAGCTTAGCGTCAGCGATAGCGGATTTAGTGTAGTACTGAGCTTTCGCGGCAAGGAGGAGTGTTTAACAATTCCGTTTAGGGCAATAGTAAAGTACGTCGACATGCTATCGAACTTTTCACTTGATTTGGAACAATATGGGGACATAGAGCTCGAGATGGATGTGGATTCTGACAACGATGATGCTAGCGATAGTGAAGCAGAACAAAAAAAAGAAGACAACATCATATTCATTGATAAGTTTCGTAAAAACTAAAGATACCTTATAAAAAACAGAAAAAACGGTGCTGTAAGCGGAAGAGGGCTTGCGCAAACTAAACTGTGTTTGGCGACACCTAGAAAAGGAACTACAACTTATTAAATATATGCACAGGCACAGAACTTTCTTCGACCTAAAAGGACAGACGCACTTTTACTCGTAAACAAAAGTCGTCGTTTGTTGCGAATGAACTTGCCATAGGCACTTTTAGAAAGAAGAGAAAACCACACAAAACCACGCTCTTTGACCACGAATTATCACTTCACGGTTAACTCAAAATACCCGACAAAACATGATTGGTAACTGCACTACCAAAGTCGCGCTATCCCAATGTGGTGAGAATTTCTGCGGTAGTAGTTATATCAAAATTTGTAGATAAACCTAAAAACCCTGCTGGAGCACAACGGGGTAGGAAACACTTCTCTACATAAGGCATTTAGCACCCTTTCTGCCTACCTAGCAACAGACCCGGATCGCGAGGGAGAAGCCATAGCCTGGCATGTTGTC
>NZ_CP046391.1:547422-559339 GCF_012790675.1 Anaplasma platys | reverse complement strand
AGTATTTTTTAGCATAGACGACGACTTCAAACATGTATTTCCATAGGAAATCTCAACGGCATTTATGGCGAGTTGGATAGTGGACTCATGTTTTGTTTTTAATGTTAAACACATACTTGTAACGACGTAGGTGGGGGGGGGAGGCTTCGATGCGTATAGTGGGTGGTAAGTGTCAAGTTATGTGAATATAGATCAGCAATCGTTCTAACACGACCTCTGTATCCTACAAGAACAGCGTTGGACAGTATCTTTCATTATTTTATTAAAGTATAAAATAATAGTTTAAGTTGTGGTTGCAACCCAAGACTTTAATCTTTAAGTTGTACATAAGAATCGTTACGCGTGCGCTTGGACAACCAAGAAACTCCTTTAGACTGCATAATCTGTGTCTTGTTTTGTTCTTGTCGCAGTGCGACGTGGGGGCACAACATGTAGGCAGCCTGCCAACAAATGCACAAGACAGCAGGATGCTTGCGCCCGGCAATATAATGCAGGGCGCGCTCCGTGGCAAGTAAGATAGCTACGTTTGCTTGAACAATACACGCGATAACGTATCCATGTTTTCTAGAACTTTTCCCACACCCAATGCAACGCAATAGAGTGGATTAGGAGCAACAGCGACCTGCAACCCCGTAGCATCCGCAAGCACGTTATTTAGATTTTTCAACATACTAGCACCACCAGTAAGAGTTATGCCCTTATCCACTATGTCTGAAGATATTTCCGGAGGAGAGCATTCCAAGGCTACCTTTATTGCAGCTGTTATGTTGTTCACACCCTCTGCCAAGCTTTCTGCCACCTCTTCCTCGGTTAGAGATATCTCCCGCGGTATGCCAGTAGCCAGGTCACGCCCTTTGACTTCCATGCTGGTTCCAGGACCTTCTTTTGGTGGAGAAGCTGCACCTATAGTCTTTTTGATCTTTTCTGCAGTAGCCTCACCAATTAGTAGATTATACTTCTTCCTGGTGTAAGCGATTATAGCTTCGTCCATAAGGTCTCCTCCGCTCCTAAGTGAGCGGGAGTACACCACTCCACCTAGTGATATAATGGCAACTTCTGTTGTTCCACCTCCTATATCGACTATCATTGACCCCTCAGGCCCAGCAACAGGCAAATCCGCTCCTATAGCCGCCGCCATAGGTTCCTCTATCAAGTGCACAGCGCCAGCGCCAGCGCACTGAGCTGCGTCTTGAATGGCGCGCCTTTCCACTGGGGTTGACCCCGAAGGGACACAGATGATCGTTGTTGGCTTGTTAAGAGTACGCCCATTGTTTGTTGCCCTGATGAAAAACTTTATCATTTCTTCAGCGCAGCGGAAGTCGGCTATAACACCATCTTTTAAAGGGCGCACAGCTTCAATGCTCTCAGGGGTCTTACCCAGCATCATTTTTGCTTCTATACCGAATGCATATGGGACATAACACCCACCGTCTTTGAGCAGTGCTACCACGGAAGGCTCGTTGAGGATTATCCCCTGATTCTTTACATATATGAGTGTATTTGCCGTGCCTAAATCTATGGCGATATCGCGAGCTAGCCAATTCTTCTTTGCCAAAAAGGCCTTGCACTTGTTTAGGGCTCTGCCTATTCCCAATCCAGAGACAATAGACCGTACGTTTATGTCTACCATATGATACACCTACACCTTAAAGACCACAACTCGAGACTGCATACTAGCACACCGCGCAACCAAATGTACATACATAGCTACTTAACAACATCTCTCAAGTTTACAACAGTCTATATCCATTAGCGGAATAGGCATAGGGGTTTTTGAGGTGAGATTTTTCTTCAGTAGTGTTATCTACAAGACAACTTTGTTGTTGGGGCGTGAATTGTGGAATATGGTTGGCTAAATATAGATAAGTCTTACGGAATGAGCTCTGGAAGAGCAGTGAGCATAATAAAGAGGATCTTGAAGTGTAAGGTCGGGCATGCAGGGACATTAGACCCTCTCGCGACAGGGGTATTGCCCATTGCGTTTGGTGAAGCAACAAAGACAACATCATATGCTATGGATGCTGAAAAAGCCTACTCTGTTAGAATTAAGTGGGGGGAGCAACGTGATACAGACGATGCGGAAGGTAAGATAGTTGCAGTTAGTGATGCCAGGCCGAGTGAGAAAAGCATTAGAGAAGCTATCAAACAGTATGTTGGGCATATAGAACAGGTTCCCCCAGCATTTTCAGCGATAAGGATAGGTGGTGAAAGAGCTTATAGTATTGCAAGAGCAGGTAAATTTGTGGAGCTTGGCTCCAGAGTTGTGTGTATTGATGACATAAAATTGACTGATATTGACGATAGTGAAAACTCGGCGAGTTTCTTAGTAAAGTGCAAGAAAGGCGTCTATATAAGGTCGTTAGCGCGTGATCTTGGTATAGCGTTAGGGTGCTTAGGATACGTGGCGAGTCTTCATCGCAAAAAAGTTGGTGTTTTTACCGATGATTCCGCTGTTGCATTAGAGGACTTAGAGCGGGTGGTATCTGAGAAAGGGTTAGCTAAGGTTGCCCTTCCTCTATCAGTTGTTATGTCAGGAATTCCATGCATAGAAGTGCATGGAAAAGACGTCGAAATGCTAAAGAATGGTCGCGATATCAGGTTAAGTAATGATATTTTAAATGGCTTGTGTGTTGCTGAGAATTGTGGTATGTGTTACCTAAGCCAGGCGGGTGGCGTTCCTGTCGCTGTCTGCGAAGTCGTGGATGGCACCGCTAGGCCGGTGCGTGTTTTTAATGTTTGAGTGTTTTTGAGTGTGCTTCAAGGGGGGCTTTCGTTTTTATGTCGATCACACCTAGTAAAAAATCAGAGTTAATTTCTGAGTATCGCATCAAAGATGGTGATACGGGTTCTGCATACGTGCAGTGCGCTATCTTGTCGGAACGAATACGCAATCTCACTGAGCACTTAAAGGTTCACAAAAAGGACTTTCACTGTAGAAGAGGGCTGATGGTCCTAGTTTGTAAGAGGCGCAAGAGGCTTCTATATGTAAAAAATAAATATGGTAGCGATTCGTATCTGGACTTGGTCAAGAGGCTTGGCATAAGGGACGTATTCCATTGATCGATGTGACAATGGAGAGGAAATTTTTGCGCCATGGCGCGTTTTTTATATGGTAATTTAAGTATGTTTGATATCACGAGGAAGTGTGTAGAGTGGGGAGATAGACCATTAAGTATAGAGAGTGGTAAGATAGCGCGCCAGGCGAACGGTGCGGTTGTGGTTGACTATGGAGGCACGTCGGTTTTAGCGACTGTTGTTACGCAAAAGGCTAAAGAATCAGTAGATTTCCTTCCGTTGACTGTTCAGTTTTTAGCAAAAAGTTATGCCGTTGGTAAGATACCGGGTGGGTTTTTTAAGAGGGAAGGAAAACCGTCTGATCGCGAAACTCTAATTTCGCGTTTGGTGGATCGGAGTCTGAGACCGCTTTTCCCGTTTGGGTTTTGTGATGAAGTGGCGGTTGTGTGTAATCTTCTATCTTATGACCCAAGTAGCCCCCCTGAAACAGTTGCTTTGATAGGTGCGTCGGCAGCGCTCGCTATTTCAGGGATTCCATTCGAGAGTACTGTAGCGGGTGCAAGAATAGGGTACGTAAAAGGGGAGGAGAGGTACGTACTTAACCCCTCTGCTGATGAGCTCAGTATGAGTGCGATGGATATGTTCTATACGAGAAGTAGCACCTCGACGCTGATGGTTGAATCAGAGGCAAATGAGCTCACAGAAGATGAGATGCTTGGTGCTTTGAAGTTTGCTCATGAGAGTTGTGAAGAGATAATAGGTGTCATAGAGGATTTTGCGCGTGATGCTGGTGTCACAGAAAAGGCTGAGTTCATTCCCCGCGATTTGGATGAGATCACTTCTAGCATAAGCAATGAATACGTAGAGCAATTTGCTGAGGCTTATTCTGACAAGGATAAGAAGTCAAGAGTTGCTAAGTTGGATGTCGCTAGGGAGGGTCTTAAAGAGGATCTAACCGGTAAATTTCTTGAAGCTGGCGGCAAATATACTGCCCAGGACATAGTGTTGGCCCTGAAGTTGTTCGAAAGATCCTTAGTTAGAACAAAAGTTTTAGAAACGCAAAGTAGAGTAGATGGTAGGGCATACGATCAGATACGAAATATAGAAATAGAAGTTGATCTCATATCTAAGGCTCATGGGTCGGCGCTATTTACTAGGGGTGATACGCAAGCATTGGTGATAACTGCCTTGGGTACTCCTCAGGATGAGCAAATTATTGATGGATTTGATGGCGACAAAAGAGAGCGGTTTTTGTTGCATTATAATTTTCCTCCTTATGCTGTTGGCGAAGCTTCTGCTTTGCGTCCTCCGGGAAGAAGGGAGATTGGGCATGGAAAGTTGGCATGGAGAGCTATTCATCCTGTGCTGCCTTCGAAAAGTGAGTTTCCTTACACCATTAGGGTGGTGTCGGAGATAACCGAGTCTGATGGTTCTTCATCTATGGCGACAGTGTGTGGTGCGTCTCTTGCTCTTATGGATACAGGTGTCCCGTTGAAATCGTCTGTTGCCGGGATTGCTATGGGTCTGATTAAGGAGGGCGAAAAATGTGCGGTATTATCTGATATACTTGGCGATGAGGATTATCTAGGTGATATGGATTTCAAAGTAGCGGGTACGCGTGAAGGTATTACTGCACTGCAGATGGATATGAAGGTCAAGGGTATAGACTTTGGAATCATTAATACAGCTATGGGCCAAGCTAGGGATGGGCGTTTGTTCATCATTGATAAGATGGACCGTGTTATTAAGGAGTCCAGGGAGAGGGTGCGTGATCACGTTCCTCGTATGGAGTCTATGATAATAGACAAGGCCAAGATAAAAAACGTTATAGGCGCAGGCGGGAAGAACATACGTGAGATATGTGAAAAGACAGGAGCGAAGATAGAGATATCTCAGGATGGTACAGTCATGATCTATGCTGTGGGTACTGAGGCGATAGAAGAAGCTAAAGACATGGTTACTGGTATAGTTTCAGAACCTGAGGTTGGTAAGATCTATAGCGGGGTTGTGTCTGAGATTGCTAAGTTCGGTGCTTTCGTCACGTTTTTGGGTGCGAGACGCGGTTTGGTCCATATCAGTGAGATTAAAAATGAGCGCATCGAAGCCGTGGCTGACTTCCTTGCTGTTGGCGACAAAGTTAAGGTTCTGGTTGTGGAGGTCGATAAGGATCATATACAGCTGTCGCTGCGTCGTGTGGATCAGGATTCTGGTGATGCGATAGAGTGTGAGCCATATGCTTCTCAGAGGCGTTCAAGCTTCTCGGGAAGTGGTGGAAACTCAGATGGTGTGGGATCGTACTCAGGTTCTGCGCCTAAGGATAAGAAGAGGGGGTCTTCTCTTGGTGGAGCGTCGGGTTCCGGTAGGTCAGCTCCGCGTCGACGCCATAGTACTGGCAATAGCTACTATGGTTCTTCTGATGGGCAGCAGGGTGGTGCTTCCTCTGAAGCTGTAGGTAATACGTCTCGAAGCGGAAAGGGAAATGGTTATTCATCTAGTCAGGGGTCTTCTTCTGCTTCTGGCGCCCCAAAGAAGCCTAGGTTTTTCTAGGGATCATGCCTTTTTGTCGCAGGCTCACTAGGTTTCGTAGAGAGTCTGCGATTTCTTTTTCTCATAAGTTACTGATAGAAGTAGCCTTGCTGCTGAGTGAGCGAGTCTCGATGTTCTTGTCTCGTAAAAAGGACGAGGGGGTGAATGTTCTTGTTCTGGGATGTAGAGATGGGAGGGTTGCAGATGAATTGCAACCATTTTTGTCGCAAGCTGATAAGGTATATCAGTGTGATGTTTCTCCATCTATTCTATCTAGTACCAATGGTGCTTGTTGCATTGTTGCCGACGATGAGGCTTTACCGTTCCGGGAGCGGAGTTTTGACTTCCTTGTTAGCAACTTGACGCTACACAATATAAATGATCTTGTTATGGTACTCACGCGTTTCCGGTCTCTATTGCGGCCAGGAGGGCTCTTTTTTGCTGCAACTTTCGGCAATGCTACTCTGCGTGATGTAAAAAAAGCAGTAATAAAAACTGAAGGAGAGAGGATAGTTGCTAGAATACAGCCATTTAACTATGTATCAGAGTGGCCCATGCTACTGCGGAAGTGCGGTTTTCAGGATATTGTGGTCGACGTCAACTTAATAGAAGTCAGTTACGATAGCCTGTATCACCTGTTTAAAGACCTTAAGAGCATGGGGGAGGGAAACACGTTTCGTAAGCTCTATGAACCAATAGGTCGTCGTGCTCTGGATAGGGCATGGGATATTTATAAAGAATCAGTCGGTTGGAAAACAGAAGGACCGGTCCCTGTGTGCTTTGAAATAGCTATTCTTAAGGGAAATAACAAGCCTTGGTGTCCGTAGCGGATTAGTGTTTGCTCGCAAATTTAGGCGGTGTCTTGTGTAATTATTACATTGCAAAGGGTGCTCATAGTAACTTACACTGGCTTAGTGTTTTTGCGTGGATGTATTGTGGATAGGAGCTCAATAAGAAATTTTGCGATTATAGCACATATAGATCATGGTAAATCAACGCTAGCTGACCGGCTTATAGAATCTTGTAATGCGTTGGCAGCCAGGGATATGAAGGAGCAAGTCCTTGACTCCATGGATATAGAACGCGAGCGTGGGATTACGATAAAAGCTCAGACTGTTAGGCTTACGTATAATGCAAAAGATGGAAAGGTTTACTATCTAAATTTGGTAGATACTCCCGGGCATGTTGACTTTTCTTATGAAGTGAGCAGGAGTTTGGCGGCCTGCGAAGGCTCCTTGTTGGTTATAGACAGTAGCCAAGGTGTTGAGGCGCAAACGCTGGCCAATGTTTACAAGGCAGTCGAAAATGATCATGAAATTATTACAGTACTCAATAAGGTTGATCTAGCCTCTGCAGATCCTGAGAAGGTCAAGGTGCAGGTTGAGTCGATGGTTGGCCTTGATGCAAGTGATGCAGTGTTAGTATCAGCAAAAACTGGCGTTGGGATTTCAGATGTCTTAGAGGCGATAATAGAGCGTCTTCCCGCCCCTAAAGGAGATGTCGATGCTCCGTTAAAGGCGGTTTTGGTTGACAGTTGGTATGACCCGTATTTGGGAATTGTGATTCTGGTACGCATCAGGGATGGAGTGCTACGCAAGGGAATGAAGATTGCCATGATGTCTACAGGCGCTGTGTACCCCGTTGAAAATGTAGGTGTGTTCACGCCCTCAAAACAGATGGTTGACTCGCTCACTGTAGGGGAAATTGGTTTCATAACGGCTGGAATTAAAGAGCTATCAGCTTGTAAAGTTGGTGATACTGTAACTGAGGATAGCAGAAGATGTGATGAAGCTTTGCCGGGTTTCAGAGCTACCTGCCCTGTGGTTTTTTGTAGTTTGTTCCCAGTGGATGCCGGCAGCTTTGAACATCTGCGTGAAGCGTTAAGTAAGCTGCGCTTGAACGACGCTAGCTTTACTTTTGATATGGAGAATTCCACGGCATTAGGTTATGGATTTCGTTGTGGCTTTTTGGGTATGCTTCATCTGGAGGTGGTGCAGGAAAGACTGGAGCGAGAATTTGACTTAGATCTCACTGCGACTGCGCCTAGTGTAGTATACAGGGTTACTGATAAGCGAAATGTGATAAAGGATATACACAATCCCAATGATTTACCTGAAGCGCATGAAATTCTCATGGTAGAAGAGCCTTGGGTCAAGGCTACTATCATGGTGCCTGATCAGTATATAGGTCCCATGTTGGCGCTTTGTAACGGGAAGAGAGGTGAGCGTATAGATTTGTCTTACAGTGGCAACATGGCTCTGCTTCAGTATAGACTACCACTGGCCGAGATTGTGTTTGATTTTTATGATAGGCTAAAATCCATATCCAAGGGATATGCTAGTTTTGACTGGCAAATGGATGGATACAGTTTAGCGGAAATATCAAAGTTGACGTTTCTTATAAATAGTGAGCCGGTCGATGCTCTTGCATGCATAATACATAAGTCAAAAGTTGAGGTGCGGGGAAGGGAGATTTGCGAGCGTCTAAAAGATCTCATCCCGCGTCAGCAGTATAAGATAGCAATACAGGCAGCTGTAGGGGCTAAAATCATTGCCCGTGAGACGATAGCTCCGTATCGGAAGGATGTTACTGCGAAGGTATATGGCCGCGATGCCACCAGGAAAATGAAACTTTTGGAAAAGCAGAAAAAAGGTAAAAAGCGTTTAAGGTCCATAGGAAATGTGAATGTGCCTCAAAGTGCATTCATTCAAGCATTACAGATGAAGGATTAATTGTAAAAGAGACTTGCTATTTTGTTTGTTTTTTGATGTGGTAGCTTGTCATGACAGGCGTGGATGAAGGTGGATATGATTTACTTTGCATTTCGAAGTTCATGGAATTCGTTTTACTACATGCCTGGTGACATAATGGTTTTAGTCATATAGCGCCGAATTGTTGCACCTGCTCTTTACTTCGGGTTTTGTGTTGTATGAAAGCTGCAGCACGGACTATGTGTCCTTTGGGGCTGTGTTCAGTAGGCAACAGTATGTAACAAATATGTGATATAAAGAGTAAGTATGATATACAAAGGGCTATGGGAGCTTCTGAGCGTTAATAAGTGGCAAATTAGCAAATGCGTGACAGGAAATTTGCGTAATTTCATCAAAAATTTACTTTGGTCTCACCACGGACCAAGTGTGCTCTAAACGCACGTATGTTTATAGTGTGGGCTCACGTTTTTAGCATCATTTCAAACCAAAGGTACGGTTTGCTTGGTAAGGTTCTGTTTTACTTTATTTCAAAACCAGTTTTTCTGTCACTTAATTGCCACAAATAGGATCATCACTCGCAGATGTGAATGGGATAGTTGTCTAAATTTTACATCCGTTATATGGAAAATGAGGTATGGAAGCGGCTTAACGTTACTTATCTAACTATTTATGATTAAAAAAATTATAGAGCTATTGACAGTTTAATATCTTAAATATATTCCCCTACCAATATGTGCCACATAGTGAAAGTTAGATAGTTTGAAAGAAGGTAGAGTATGCCTTTGTTTGGTTCGAAAGAGAATGAGAATGGAGGGGCTGGGACGTCCAGACCAAGCACTTTGCTACCTCCTGGCCTTGATGATTCCAGGGGATTTTCATATATCAGAATTGAATTTTTACCTACTTATCATATAGACATTTATGGCCTCTGCCCCGAAGATTTGAAGTTTAACAGGGGGATTGATGAGTTTTATATTAGGGGAGAAAAAGTTCCCCGGGATTGTTACAGGATGTCGCTGGTATTCAAGGGAGAGGACTGGGGTCATCCCGGAGTTAGAATCGCTGACAATTGTGTTTTACTTGAAGTAGAGGGTATCACTAGGCGGGACTGTGCGTATTTGCGAGAATACTGGCCCCTGACCATTGATAAGCTTGAGCTAAATGAAGAAGATGAAATGATATTGCATTTTCGCATCCTGGATCCTTGTAGGATAGTGCATATTATGACATTGCCCGAAAACGTGCGTAACGGCGATTGCATGCGATTTTTGGATAAATATTTAGAATGGGTTGCCAGCAAAAGTGTCGGCGGAAAAGACCTAATAGCAGTGTACGAAGCGGCAGATCGTAGTCCTGGGCGTTCTAGTGCGGCTGTAAAATTAAGGGATACCTTTGAAGGTTCCAGGATTATCTTAGATGTACGTCTCAATATTTATCGCTTGCGCCAGATGATGGCATTGTACGATGAGGATCGCAGTCTGCCTCGGGGTAAATATATGTCACTAATCAAAGAGGTGCTTGATGACAGGTGGGGTGGCCACATAAGGATGGCTAATATGGGAATACTCCCAACATTTGCCTGGGAGATGGTCACGCTTTCCTTGGGAACAGCTAAGCATAAGTATGTGTTTGATGTAGATGCCTTAAAGCGTTGGTTGTTATTTGAGGTTCATGGTGGTGGTGATTCCGATATAGGAGCACATATATTAGTTTTGGCAGCTCTCCACAGTAATTTCAGGGAGTTATTTGTTGCGAATGTTTTACTTTCTATGCCTGAACTCGTGAAGGTGTGCGAAGAGATATGTGACCTCACGCGCCTCTGTCGAAGGAATATAACCGAATGGGAAGTGGAAGAAATCGTCCACGCACGGGGTATTCAAATGTGTGTTGAAGCCATAGCTCTGCCTTTTTTCATTGAAACACCTGCCTATATTGGGCTATGCGGAAGGGTGCCTGAATATAGGTATTATAGGGATAATGCTCTGAATGAGGGTATCTTGTGGATTGGCCTGTCCCATCGTCCCTTCTATGCACTGGGTCGAGATAGCTTTAAATGTTTGTCGGTGTGGGTTTTTTGGCGCTTCCTGTCGTCTGTGTGGTCTATGAGTAACTTTGACAAGTTCATGTTAACGGACTCCGAGATAGTAATAGAAAACGCTTTAGAACACGCGTATAGAAAATTCGCTCCTTGTCAGTGGGTTCGTGGAAGCAGCGATATAATCCCGGAAGACATAGGAAGATATGAAAGAAGGTGTAAAGTGAAAGTCTTGAAGGACAAAGACTCTTTGATGACAACAGTAAAAAACGCAAATCCCGATAGAAGACGAAAAAATGTTTCAACAGATGTAAGTGATGTAGAGGTTAGTAGTGAAGGTAAAGCACGGACTTCAGGTCAAAGATTGGCATAAAAATGCCTGATTCTGTTTTGTAACCAAGCACTTGAGGCGTGCTTGTGGACTAATGGGGGAATCATCGCAAGAGTAAAAATTTAACATGTGCCACGTGTTCAAGGAGGCTTAGATGAAAGGTGGTAGTCGTGGTCGTAGTGGTAAGGGCCTACAACTTTCGCAAACGTGTATGGGGGAGGGAAAATACGGAAGGGATTCCTTCAGCGGCAACAAAAAGGAGCCAATCACATAAGCTCTGCACGGCGCCGTTGATTTTGGATGTGGCAGGCCTCATGTGTTTGAGAGGATGAGATATAAAGTAAAGAATAGAAGGTAATATGAAGAAGGAAATGAGCTCTGTATAGGGAAGTTTCTTAAGGTACTGGGTATGTACTTGTTGGTTGGTACGCAGGGCGGTATATTGCAGAAAGTTTCTGCAATTTTACATGGCAGTAGGTGAAAATGAGCCTTTGAGCTCTGAGTAATACGTTCGCGTTTATATGCATGTATGGGAGCGGAAACCTATAATTTTTCCGCCAATAACAGCATCCTATAGTATATACCCCTAATTTATTTGAAAAGTTTATAGTATAAAATAAAGTTCATGATTCCACTGGAAATGAAACATAGTGGCTATAAAGAATGGAGCAGAAAAGAAAGCAGTTTCTCAATCTTTCAGTTATTGGGGGTCCTAAATTGGGCAGGATAAGTAGTGGTTTCCTGATACTGAGTTATCCACGTGTGTTCCCAGCGGTAGCTACGAAATATTGGTTTTCCTCATTATCCTATTTATTAGTTTGTTGAATGAGTATTGTAGGGCACGTGAGCGCTTTCCAGAGAGTTTTCCGTTTACACATGGGATGCTTGATTCACCAGATGGATTTCCTTTGCACAAGGGCAATAGGAGATCTCATCTGCTACAGTAGGAGAAGAGTGGAATTTGCTCAAGGCACAAGGCAATTATGCGGAAGGTAAGGAAAACGAAAAATCAAATAAGTCAAAAGGAAATGATGCCAACACCATTAGTGCAAGAAGTTAAAGACTTCGGTAACTACAACATTTTCAAAGGCGCTTAACTTGGTCACAGTAGCATACCTGTGTTGGCTAGCGCTGCATGCCATTACGCGTGTTTTTAATGATATAAACTTTGATATGGAATATTAGCCTACAGTTGCTAATAAGATGTTTTGCATTTTCTTCGCAATGGCATAGCATGGCGTCTCTGGCGTCTCTGGCGTCTCTGGCGTCTCTGGCGTCTCTGGCGTCTCTGGCGTCTCT
>NZ_CP046391.1:538587-547322 GCF_012790675.1 Anaplasma platys | reverse complement strand
GAAAAGCTTAAGTACTTGGCTTTGAAGGATTTGGTAAAAAGCTTATATGCCAAATGGAAGCCCAGTGTTGTTTTAATAGAAGAAAGGGCCAGTGGTTATCAGCTAATACAGGAGCTAGATTCCATCATTCCTATTTTGCCTTTTAATCCAAGTGGAAGTAAGCTTGCACGTTTAATGAAATGTGTGCCCATCATCCAAGCAGGCTATGTGTTTTTTCCAGAGTACGCTGTGTGGTTACAAGATTTTGAATGTGAAATCTGCTCATTTCCGTATTCTGCACACGATGACCAGGTCGACAGCATGACTCAAGCTATATTATGGGTTCAAGAATCTTTTGTTGCAGGGTTTGGTCTCAGAGAATTATGAAATGCCTTTCACTTTGCATTATGGAACACAGACCCGAGTCGATTCTTCCACTAGATGAATTTTTGTCGTGTGTGTTTTTGTACTGAACTCTTTGTGAATACCGAGCACATTCATCCTTCTGTGTTGATTTATAGCTTACTTTCCATAATATATATTATGTGATTACTGATTATAATGAGTAATATGCATGCCCCTCGCCTACTAACTCGGCAAGAAACTCTTTTCTAAAATTTCTCGAACATGACGGAAGACTGTTGTACTGGTGTGAATCAGATAATGCGATCAGTAATGCACGAGGATCTGAATGTACCTTTCCATGTTAAAAACGAAGACGTCAAACCTTTGTGGTGGGGTTGCGACCTGTTATATACTTGAAATTCAAGAAATATGTATTTTTACGATTGCGCATCATTGCAATAAGTCGCTCTTCCTAAAAAATCTGGCTTTGCTAAAAAAGCCGCTGGTTGTAAACAAGCCTTATCTTCTTCTTAGTTGTGAAGATGAACCATCCCGTACAAACTATACAGAGCACTCATCGAGCATGCAGAATCGATTTTCTAACGTCTTCTACAAGATATAGAACTCTGAACCCTCATAATCGAGATGGTCTGGAGCGTGGGGCTTATAATGGAAGTTTATCGTATTTTTCTTGCCGCAATAATATAATTCACCCCAATATCACGGTCACTCAGCAACCACTTGTTCTCCAGTACTTTATAAACTATCCCCTTTATATCCTGGATAATGACTTCATTTTCCTGGAGAATTTCATAAATTTCTGATGGCTTTACGAATTTTTTCCATGTATGTGTTCCCCGCGGTACCCATCCCAGCACATATTCTGCCGCGATAATACCTAGAAGTAGAGCCTTTATGGTCCTGTTGAGCGTAGAAACAAAGACTATTCCACCCTTTTTCAATAGCTTACATGAATCTGCTAGTAAACTGCTCAGAGAATTTGCATGCTCTACTACCTCCATTAGGGCAATAGCATCGTAACAAATGCCCTTTTTGTCTTCACGAAAAGCATCAACATTTGTCGCGTGATACTCTATATCTAATCCTCCTTTCTTTGCATGATCGCGAGCAACACTTATCCCTTCCTCTGAGGGATCTATTCCTGTCACTTTCATTCCTAATTTAGCTAAGGACTCACAAAGTATCCCCCCACCACAGCCTATATCAAGAAATCGCAGTTCTTTTATCTCACGAGGAAGGTGTGCAAGAATATACTTAACTCTTAAAGGGTTTATCTTGTGCAATATTTCAAAATTTTCTCCAGTCCACCACATATCAGCAAACGACGAGAACCTTTTTACTTCCTCATGATCAACGCTCGTCATGCTTTTTCGTTCCTCATATAGTTCTTCAGTATACTTGCAGATTTCAGAAAACGGGCACCTATTTTTATCCCCATTATATGAACACTCAACAACTCAAAGCTGAAGCAGCTCTTACATGATGTTAAAGACTTATGCAGAAAAGGAGACACGCTCCCCTAACGACGTTGCTTTACATATATAGAATAACGCAGTTGAACCGCTACTTCACTGCAGCATAAGCATCCCTTATCTTCTCAAAGACGCTCTTATAAAGGCTGAGCTTACACAAGAACTTCTCAACCCTATCCCTCATTAGCCTAAACTGTCTCTCAGAAATCTCACCAGACTCGAACGCTTCTATGACATCACACCTAAAGGACTCAGCATAAGCCCTAGTGGCATCCAAGTTCCCTAAAGTGGACTCTATAATTGAATCCGGATCATCATAGCCCATGTCACCCTCTTAGCAAAAACCACCAAGGTGAGCAATACCCCAAAACCGCATCGCAGCATAACCCCAGAAACACCGCAAAGCAGCTCGCACCACCCAAGGTGCTAAACACAGCAGGTAATACACTTGAAAGGAGATATTGTAAAGAAAAATATGGGTAAAAAAGTAAAAAATAATAGCCTGAGAACGACTTTGACCTTAGTATTGCTGCACGTCACAAGCGGTGAAAAGCTTGTTGTGTTTAGAGAGTTCATGATAAACAGTTACATAAGGTGTTTGTAGTAAACAAGATTTTTATCTCTTCTGACCATGCTGGAATAGAATTAAGACAGGTTTTGAGCTCATATCTTGAGAGTTTAGGGTGCACCGTGGTGGACTGTGGATGTGACCCTGAAGGGAGTGAGTCAGTTGACTATCCAGATTATGTCCCAGAAGTAGTAAGGAGAATTTCTGATACGAGTTTTGGAGTTCTTATATGTGGAACGGGTATCGGAATGAGTATCGCTGCCAATAGACATCGTAACGTTAGAGCTGCTCTTTGTTTCAATATGAGTTTTGCAAAACTCGCGCGGGAACACAATAACGCAAATATTCTTTGCTTCGGCTCACGCTATATAAGCCAAGACACAGCAAAAGATGTTATGCATGCCTTTATAACAACCAAATTTCTGGGTGGTAGGCACGCCATCAGAGTTCAAAAGCTTGGATAGCACCCAGCTGTATCATACTTGCTTTATTGTGAAAACGACCACAGCTAAGGCAAAACAATAGCACCTCCTGTAAAAAACGTAGGCAAAGCCTTCCCCATCGAGACATTTCACTACCCAGAATCCCCTCCCCGAAAAAAAACGGAAAACCGCCTAAGATAACGCCGCGATAGATCCTTTAATGAGCTCTACGGACTTAGAAAAAGCATCCTTTTCGTTATCGGACAGAGAATACTCGATAACCTCTTCTATCCCATTGGAACCTATCATTACTGGAACACCAACAAAAAGCCCGTCTTCCACACCATACTTTCCTCTGAGACATGACGAACAAGGTAAAATGGTCCTAGTGTCCATTATAAATGACTTAAGCATTGCAAAACAAGCAGCTGCCGGCGCACAAAATGCAGACCCTTTCTTGAACAATTTCACAATTTCTTCACCGCCTTTTCGCGTTCTTTCAACTATGGCTTTAATATCGGCCTCACTAACTCTATGACTTTCTATTAAGTCGGCAACAGATCCACCTCCAACCGTAGAATGCCTAAGTATAGGTAGAATCAGGTCGCCATGTCCACCCAACACCATCGCCGACACACTACTAACAGAAACGTTCATGTGCCGCGCTAGAAAGAAAGAAAATCTGGCGGAATCTAGTATTCCAGCCATTCCCACGACTTTATTGTCTGGCAAGCCAGAACATCTGTGCATATGCCAGACCATGGCATCCAAGGGGTTTGTTACTACTATAACAAAAGCATCAGGAGCGTACCTTCCAATGCTCTTCGCGACATCTCCTATCACGGCTGCATTGGTGAGGAGCAAATCTTCTCTGCTCATGCCCTCTTTTCTAGGTAGTCCAGCAGTGACTACGATAGCATCAGAACCTTTGACCGCTGAGTAATCAGCGCTGCTTTCCATATGAACATCAACCCCCATAGCTGTCAAGGCCTGCCCTATATCAAGCATCTTTCCCTTGGGAAAACCTTCATCAACATCGACCAATGTGATTTCTCTCACTAACCCGGAAGACCCAAGCATATACGCCAGCATTCCACCAATGTTTCCCGAACCGACCAGTGAAACCTTGACTCCGTTGGAAGATTTTTTCATGTCACAGACAAGTAAGAATATAAACCTCTATAGTCTAGCAAACCGCACTATATTGTCAAATAATCTAAGGCATAGCAGCCCATTCTGTTGCGACGCAAAACGCCTTATAGTCACCAAATGAACACCTGTGCTTGTGTAATTTCACACAGCATTTCGTAACTACGCCTTCATATTCTTTCTTTAAAAAATGAACCACATCAGTAGCCGCACTTTCTAAAAGATCGTATTTTTTACTCGTTAGCAAGCCGGCTACCTTATTTCTTGCGGCTTCATAATCAACAAACTCTCCATTCTTATATATGTAGGACACATCCAAACAGACAATCACTTTCTGCTTCAGCACCCTTTCCCAGTTATAAACGCCTATGTCCATATTTACTATAAGATCTTCTATTTTTAGATGGAATATCACAAAACTCTCCAAAATAAGAGAACACTTGCAATAAAATGGCACTTTCGCAGGATTGTCTAGAGGAATACACCAATGCAGGAAAAAATACGAAAAGTAATGGAATGGGCTTCGAATTTCGTTCTCTACCCCTTCGGGCGCCCTAAAAAGTATGAGGAAGGCGAGCTACACTATATGTCTGGTACAAGAAGATGTATCAGTGCGCTTATTGACCTCGTATTGGTAGCTGTAGTACTTCAACTTGTGCATGGTGCATTCGTATACGTTTTTCCTAGAGATGAAGCAACTTTCAAAGCCGTAGAAAAATACAAGATGGGAGGAACGCTTAGAGAAGACGAGGCCGCGATAAAAAATGTGTATTTATTTAAAGTAATCACATTGCAAGCCGTGCAGTTGGTAATGGTCTACCTTTACTTCGTGTATTCATGGGTCAAATTTTCCATGACAATAGGCGGGTTTTTAATGAGAATTCAAGTAATAGACGAAGATTCTCTTGAGGCAATAGGAGTAAAACAAGCTACAAAAAGGTTCCTATTCGTCATGCTTTCAGGCTTACCATTAGGTATCGGCATTTTTTGGTCAAATTTCGACCCTAGAAAAAGAGCTTGGCATGACATGCTAGCAAAAACTGTAGTGGTCACAATAAGCAGCTTAGAGAAAAAGAAGGAGTCGTTGGGTAAGTGACGCCGTGCAAGTGTGCCTTTTTAAATCTCCTCTTGCCCTGTGTTTTTTATCTCGGACAGTGATGCTATGCAGAGTTAATATTGCCGGCGCAGAGATGAGGTTTTTAGCGCTTAAGCTCTGCTCTCCTTCAATTACACTTCTCACTGCTGTCTTGAGTCCTGAAAATGAAAAATCACATCCCGGTCTGTCCACCAATGCTCTGGGAAAATGGAACCTATCTCCCCTCCCTCTCAAAGCCATTTTTTCAACTATAATTCCCCCTGGATATCCAAATCCCAACATGCGAGATACCTTGTCAAAAGCCTCTCCCAAGGAATCATCTATTGAGCCACCTAGTTTAGAGTAAGATCCCACATCACGCGCCATCACAAATTGACAATGCCCTCCAGATATAATGAGAACAAGGAATGGAAAATCTATATCGTGACAAATTCTTGCTACTAGAGCATGTGCTTCTAGGTGATTAACAGCAACAATAGGTCTCTTAGTTACATATGCTATAGCTTTAGAGAACATGACTCCCACTATAAGGGAACCGACAAGGCCAGGTCCGGTCGTTACCGCGATTGCTGCCAGCTCGCTGAACTTTATTCCGTTATCTAGCACGGTGTTTTCAACCATTTTGTGCAAAAAGTCAAAATGGGCCCTTGCGGCTATTTCTGGCACAACTCCCCCAAAGGAAGAATGCTCTTTTTGAGATAAAACTTCGTGTGACATTACCCTTCCACTATCTGTCAATACAGCAACAGCAGTTTCGTCACAGCTCGTTTCTATACCTAAAAGAATGTTCTACACAACTCCTCCTTGCGAAAACTATTGCAAACTGTACATGCTTATGGCGCATCAATGATCCTAGCTTCATGGTATATCCATGATAGCAAGGTGTCCACTTGCCACAACTCGCTACAGACGTGACAGTTATGTCTAAAACGTGGCAACAGCTTACAAAGCCACTTGATAGTAGTCGATTTTACTATTCATAAACAGTGCTCCCTTCACTGAATTTCATTAGCAATAGAACAACAATGCTCACCGCTTAGAAGCACACTTATGGTACTTTACGAGAAAATGCATACCTTACCTCGGCAGATTAGAGCCGGACAAAGTGTCGACGGACGTCACGGTACCAATACCACCTACTCTGCTGCCAGCATTCCCTCCTCTCTGTAGAACTTTTCTGCCCCCTTATGCAACGGCACTGGAAAATCAGCCGTATTCATAGACCTTCCTCCTACCATATCAAGGAGAGTAAGTTCTCTCAATGCTCCACTTATTTCACGAAGCTTTTCCAAGTTTGAAGCCATAGATCTGACTACTAAATAAGCCATTGATTCAGGCAGCGCATCGGTAGCATACATACATGCTCGATCGGTGATAGTTAATATATCACCTGGAACGCTTGCATATATTTTACCTGGAATGACCCCTTGGTGATAGTAAGGATGCTTCTTCAGGAACTCTTCTATAAAATCGCGTTCAAAGGGAATTATAGTTGCATTACAGGTTGCTTCTGCAACTTGCATCAAAGCATTAGGATGCCCAATAAAATCGGAAACTACATCTATTTTACCATCACATAATGCTTGCACCTGTTCCGAAGGGGCAAAATCTGTAGTCACGAGAAAATCATCACTGGTCCAACCCTTTGCTTTTATAATACTTAGCAGCGCAGAGCGAACACCAGTTCCCGCGGCTCCTATGTTTACTCTCTTTCCCTTAATGTCACTAAGCGTTTTAATGCCAGAGTCGCTTCTCACAATCAAGGTTAGGTACTCCCGATGCAAGAATGCCAACAATCTGAGGTTTTTCATTGGCGGAGTACTTCTATACAGCCCCTTTCCCGTATAAGCGTAATATCCTAAATATGATTGCGCCGCACCGACATCCATTGCTCCTCGCCTAATAGAATTAAGATTATAAACGCTACCTGATGTAGACGACGTTGAACAAATAAGCTTCTTTCCAGGGTTTTCCATTCCATAATGCGCGACAACAAACTTACACACTCCTCCACCAATGGAGTAGTACACCCCCATCATCGACCCTGTCCCTATCAGAACAAATTCCCTATTATTAGCTTCTTTTGCCAAAGCTAGATTGCTAAAAAACATAGAAGAAAAGCAACAAAGGGATATAAATCCCACCATTATTACCCGAAGCATACGGAACCTATAAGCACCTGACAAAATTTTTGATCATCTGAGTGAAAGAATCTGCAGATAAACTAGCGCCACCAACGAGAACTCCTGCAACGCCTTTTAAATCTGTTATTAAAGAACATATGTTGTTCTCATTCACTGAACCTCCATACATTACCTTCAGTTCGGGTCTGTGTTCCCTAATTACATGAAGAGATTCTTCTACAATTCTTAAGTCAGGAATAACAGCTCCTCCTATCGCCCAAACTGGCTCATAAGCGACAAAAAAGTCGCCCTTTTCCGGCAGACAGTTTTTGCACTGACCCTTTAAAACCTCAGCATACCGCCCCCCTTCTCTCTCTTCTAAAGTCTCACCAACACATATTACGGGAACGACCCCAGCTTCGATGGCTGCAAGTGCTTTTTGTTTAATCAAGAAATCACCTTCATTTAGTAGACTTCTCCTATCGGAATGACCCAATATGACATACTTGCAGCCAAGACTCTTAAGCATTTCAGCGCTTATCGCGCCAGTGCAGCCCTTTTTGTTATGAAAGCAATCCTGCCCGCCTAGTTCTATGAGAACATTGTCGGAAGTTTTTCTCGGCATAGATGTAAAGGGAGGACATAGTACTACCTTACATTTTTCCTGGAAGCTAGAACCGAAAGGAGAGATGCTGGAAGAGACTGAATCTAAAAAGCTTTCAGCAAGCTCCCTGCTTCCATTCGCCTTCCAATTTGCTACGACGAGAAAGGACATAAGCTCCACAGGCATAAGGGAAGAGAGCCGGCTGCCGGACTCGAACCGACAACCCCCTGATTACAAGTCAGGTGCTCTACCAATTATAGCTAAGCCGGCAAGCCGCCGTGGTTTAATAAAACGCACAGCTAGCGGCACCTATGATATACATGTTGGAATAAAAGTCAAATGGTTAGTTAAGGCCATTTTTCCGGGATACAAGAGGAGTGAAAGACAGATGAACACTGTAACGTCAAGGAAACATCGAGCAAAGAAATCTCTTGGGCAAAACTTCATTCTTGCCCCTTCTATAGGAGAAAACATAGTTTCTTTTGCAGGATGCATCGAAGGCTATGACATAATAGAAGTCGGCCCCGGTTTAGGTACCATGACACAGGCTATTATAAAAGGCGGAGTCCGCAAACTTGTATCAATAGAAAAGGATGAAAGCCTTGCTGCAGTACATAACAAACTTGAAAAAGCCTATCCCAGCTACAAGTGTATATACCAAGACATCCTAGATATTGATATCCGTAGTCTTGAATTAAATCCTCCGATCAAGATGATAGCTAATCTGCCATATAACATATCCGTTGTGCTGCTTCTAAAGCTGTTGGACTCAATACAAATGTTTGAAAAATTGACACTAATGTTCCAGAAGGAAGTGGCAAATAGAATAGTTGCAGTTCCTGGAACAAAAGGGTATTCCACATTATCTGTGCTGGTGCAATTATTGTGTAGCGTAGAAAAAGTTGCAGATTTTCCCCCCGAAGTTTTCTCTCCTGCGCCAAAAGTACATTCTTCAG
>NZ_CP046391.1:533541-538487 GCF_012790675.1 Anaplasma platys | reverse complement strand
GCCATACAATTGTCAGTACTATTTTGCCACAAGTATCGGCCTGTTTATGATTCTTGAAAAGCGACTGCATCTTCTCATGCATAATTCGCTCAACGGTGCACTTCTATCTCATGGCTACACTGAAGTCGCTACAGAAGCTTAAGTTCATTCCTGCACGCTGACACAAACTATTTCGAGGAATTATTTTCAGCGTCCCAACACATGACCTTCGTCTACAAAAACTTGTGGCGCTTCTCTTGTTGTATCTACTCCCCTTCCTTGTACGTCCCGTACAATTAGAAACGTGGGCACGAATACCGTAGAATATGTCTCATCTCTTCCCCGATACGATGCATACCCGACTTGATCTCGTGAAAACTCTCCAGCCCTTCCATCATATGAAGGCAAACCAACTGTAGTATTCTCTGCTCTATGATACTGTTCATATGCACGACAAACAATCCATGCCAAAGGGAGAGCAAAAAAAGGAATAAAATCTATGGAAGCGCAAATAATTTGCGTGCTCGAGACATCACCAGAGAATGCATTAAGTGTTCCCATAATATAACAAGTCATTACAAGCAATCCACCCATAACTCCCAGCACCGTTTCAAGGTTGCTAGTCGCCCTACCTTCGCGCTTATACATCCTCTTGCAATCTATATATTGGAAAGGCGTCAATATAATAAACAAGATTAGAGAACTGCACACACATAGAATCGATAAAGCAGCGGTGCTTTCAGTAGCCCAGTAAACCCATACTAATAATAGAAGCGCCGAAAAAACAACGAACGCGGCCACAGTCAACCTATCGCTTGACGATAAACCTCTCCTCATATTCCCTAGCATGAATATTTCTTTCTTAATTACCAAAATAATTTTCCATCAAGTCTGCAATCACAATTTTGTATGAGTAAATGCAGAGCTATTCTACAGAGATATCCGAGAAAACCCTAATAATTCATTTATTAATTAAGTACATCAGGGATCATATGGCTTATGTTGCACGACTGGCACGCCTACTCCCGCAGATAACCGTTGGATATTATCCTAGTGGTGGTGCTTCACTCTTTTGGCAAAAAGCATTGATACGCGCATTATGCTTAATTAGAGCAATGTGGCAAGTTGCAAAGTGTAGCAACAAATTAAGGCATGAAGCAGCAATTTTTAAGCACTCTACCGCTCGGGAAAAAGTGGATTTAACCTACCTGAAAACAGTGGAGGCCATGCAACCCTATATAGCATATGGCAGCAAAAGGCTTCACCATTTGAGCATATTTCTTTTAGAGAAAGCTTGAAAACTGAGAATAGGATAGACTCTACTTTGAGCGCACTTGAGGTCACTATAAATGCAATAAATTTCTTATACACCTAGCTCGAATGTCTGAGGAAAATAGATTCCCTCACGTCTAAGAGCACTCTCTACGTCATAAAAATCCAGCGACATCACCCCCGGATACACCTCGCCATCCTGCACAAACGTAGGTACTCTTGCTATCTGATACGACCGACCTCCTACTTGATATTGCATATCATTTTCTACTGGACGCACAACTCTTGTATTACTTGTGTCATTTGAACGCACAATTTGTAGAGATCCTATCATATCCTCTAAACGATATAACGCGATAACATCCGGGCAATTCACACGGGTATAGCGTTCGATTGCGCGAGAAACTATCCATAAAACAGGAAGTACGACAAGGGTCACAAAGTCGATGATGCCACATATTATCCTTGCACTCTGTGCAATGGATGAACCCCAAACTATTACCATTACATAACTGCTCATCGAGAATAATGATGCAATAACACAAATAGTAGTGGAGATTTTATCGGTCTCCTCTCCCACACATCGAACCATTCTATTACAATCATACAATATAGGCGGGGATAGCACTGCACACATAAAAAGCGAATAGCACACATGCAAAACTGATAAAACTACCATATTTTGAGTTATCCAATAGGCCAATAACAACGGCATGACTGCCACTAGGCCGAATAGTATCGTTAGCGCCATCCAATTCCTAATTTGCGATTTCTGCGCCACTGGGACAATTTGTATTCTTTCGGCTGGTCGAGTTATAGAGGGTGATATAGGGGACGTTACCCTTGTTCTCCCATCATATAACACGCGCACCCCCTTCCTTTATCTTCTATCTTCTATCACAATTTTTCGTACCACATACCAATTGCACTCTGCACTGCAAACTGCAATACGCGTGGAGATAATACAACTAGATTCGTAAAAATGCTAACCGTTTCTTAATATGATTCCCGTCTAGACCCCATTGAAACCGGTATAGATAACATCCGCTTTTTAATTAAGATAAATTGTTTTGGTTTCATGTACAATGAACACACTTGCCCTTTAGATAAGGCGGCAATGAAAAAAACAATGTAATTGAAGATGCTGTAGTTGTGCTGTAGAATCGCCAGCTAGTTAATTACACAAAGACATGCAAAAATATCTTTCCTGGCCCTTCGTAGAAGCCGAGAAGATTTTAAGTACTTTTGAACAAAGCGAAGAGATAATACTTGCGACTGGGTATGGGCCATCGGGCTTACCGCACATCGGAACGTTTGGTGAGGTGTTGCGCACAGTCTATGTAGCTAATGCTTTAAGAGAGCTTGCTCCTAGAATAAGAACCAGAATTCTTGCATTTTCCGATGACATGGACGGCCTCAGGAAAGTGCCAGATAATGTTCCCAATAGGGAAATGTTATCCGAACACTTAGGTAGGCTATTAACGTCAATACCTGATCCTTTTGGAACAGCACAGAGTTATGGCCACCACATGAATGGAACGTTCTGTGAATTCCTTGCGATCTTCGGATTTGAATACGAATTTAAAAGCGCTACAGAGTGCTATAGATCAGGTGTCTATGACGAAGTGCTACTGAAGTTACTGGAAAGGTACGAGGCGGCAGTTAATATCCTACTTCCAACTTTGGGAGAAGAGAGACAAAAGTCCTATAGTCCGTTCCTTCCAGTTTGTCAGAAGACCCAGAAAGTCTTGCAAGTTCCTATAGTAGAAACAAATGCAAAACGTGGGACCGTGTCTTATAGGGATGAAGAAGGAAATCTCGTCGAAACCCGCGTCACGGGGGGATGCTGCAAACTTCAGTGGAAAGCAGATTGGGGAATGCGTTGGGCTGCTTTTGGTGTTCAGTATGAATCACATGGTAAGGATCTCACTCCTTCAGCTAAGCCTGCAGTAGCAATATGCAAGCTATTGGGAGGAAAGCCCCCTGTTCTATTTCCTTATGAGTTGTTCCTCGACAAAGAGGGTAAAAAGATCTCAAAATCAAAAGGTAACGGCTTTTCCGTTGATGAATGGCTAGCTTGTGCCCCTTATGAAAGCTTGGCTCTTTACATGTTCCTTAATCCCAAAAGGGCAAAGCGGTTATGCCATGAGATAGTACCCAAATTTGTAGATGATTACCTATCATTGGTAAACCAATACCATGATGATCCGGCAAATTTTGATAACCCAGTGTGGCACATACATAATGGTAAGGTACCCAAACTTGAAATGTATGGCCTGACTTTCTGCTTATTGATTAATATAGCTTCAGCATGTAACGCAGAAGATGTGCAAATGCTGAAAAAGCTTATAAAGAGGTACCGTGGCGGTGTAGATATAGAGAATAACAGTACCTTGGAAAAATTACTGGAGTTCTCAGTAGCATATTGCAAGATGTTTGTGCTGAACAGTCGCTCATACAAGGTGCCTAATGAGGTCGAAAGGAGGATGCTTGCCAATCTCTCAGAAGCCCTATCACAAATGGATGATAGTAAGTCTTCTGATGAAATTCAGAATGTAGTATTTGAGGTGGGAAAGATGCATCTACCACATGACCTTAGAACGTGGTTCAAGACCCTGTATGAGGTGCTTTTAGGTCAGGAAGATGGACCTAGATTTGGCTCTTTCGTGAAGCTTTATGGAATTGATAATACTGTGAAGTTGATCACCAACTCTTTGACGACCAAATAGGTGTCAAAATGGCCAATAAGTTGCTGAGTATTAGGCGTTATTATTGCCGTTTTAGGGTGGCACCTTATTTTCGATTTTCGTATATGCCGTACGTGGCGTTATTGATTGACACCTCATAACGGTATGCTATCCTTGAAACCGGGTTTACGGGGCTGTTATGCGTCTTAAATGGGTTGCACTTTGCTGTACACTTTGTCTCTGCCTCCAGGGGTGTCTTCTTTTCTCCCATGTTCAGTACAGTGGATTTCCTTCGGCTAGTGTTAAGCTCTGGAGTGATGTAAAAGCCGGGGCATCTAAGGATGACGTTATTGCTATGCTGGGACATCCGGTTATAGTTGAAGAAGGCATTTGGATATATCCTTCTTGCAAATTACTGAAGTCGGCTGCTTCTATAATGAAGAAATACGAGTGTAATGTCCTTAGAATCGCTTTTGACAGTGACGACAGGGCTACCGATGTTGATCATCTCCACACTCCGCTGCAGAGCTTGAGAAACATCTCAGAGAAAGGGCACCATGTTTCAGGAATACATGATGGGATGTGGCGCAAAATAGCAGGGGCGTTGGGTAAAAACGAATAGCCGTGCCGTCACCTGAGAACAGAAAAGCCCATACCGTAGCTTTCGTTTTTCAGCGAGTTGGGCTGTGTACCTTATCAACAGGCCGCATTGCTTGCTATTCGTGTTCACAGATGGGTGCTCAGAGGGAAAAAATAAAAAGAACACAAAAAAAAAGACAAATACTCTTTTAATTAACCTCACACGTCGCATAACAAAATATAAGCACTTAAGTTCACTACATATCCCTACCTACTGCTAGGCCTCATTATTTTGTGCTTCAATAGAACTATATGTGACGTCATATTTAAATTCTACCTCCGATACTTTCATAGAAAAAGCACAAAACTGAAATTTGCAATCTTGCATTTAAATTATAGAAAAACAGATTGTTGCAACGGATTTTTAAA
>NZ_CP046391.1:531887-533440 GCF_012790675.1 Anaplasma platys | reverse complement strand
GTAGATCTTCTCACAAAATATTCCCAGAGATAGTATAATACAAGCAGCTTTAAACAATGATAAGGATTCATTGATAACGCCAGGACAACCCTCACGATGGGCAGGAGGTTTTTGCATCCTAACTCAGCATAAATTTCTACACATTTTTCTGGTTAAGCAGAACTATGGCATCTTCCAAACTGACGTCTTCTGCTTTGCCCTTAACCGCCACGTTCACTTTACCGCATTTGAGATAAAACCCATACCTCCCCTTACACAGGTATATCTCTTTCCCATTTTCATGCATTCCCAAGAGCTTTCCTTTTTTTTCCGCTTGGCTGTTGATAATATTCACTGCTTCATCCAGCGTAACGTTATAAAAGTCCTCCCTGTCCTTAATCGAAAAGTATGTTCCACCGTAGAGAACGTAAGGGCCAAATCTTCCCATACCAAGCTTGATCTCTTTATCAGTACCGGGAAAATTTCCCAAAGTTAGTGGCAATGCGAGAAGTTTCTGTGCAAGGTCCATACTCATCTCACCAATTCCCTTGGGAATAGAAACCCGCTTTGTACTATTCCCCAACTGAAGATACTCCCCGTATGGCCCATTTTTCAATAATATCTCTTCCTGCGTTTCTTGATCTATACCTACTATTCGAGCAGAATCATCTCCAGTAACGCTCGGATCACTGCCAATACCTCTAGTGTACCTGCATTCTGGATACCTGTTACAACCCAAAAACGCGTTGCTCTTGCCAATGTTCAGCATCAGCTCTCCTGCCCCACATGATGGACATACCTTACTTGTACTCTCCCCGGATGCACCAGAAAATGCGTAACTTTCCAAATCCCTAGTGACAGCCTTCAAGATCTCACCGACCTCGACAGTCTTTACAGAACTAACATCCGCAATAAACTTGTTCCAAAATTCCTGCAGCACGTCCTTCCAGACCATCTTGCCGTTGGAAATCAAGTCTAACTCCTCTTCAAGATTTGCCGTGAAATCGTATTCCACATATTTCCTGAAAAAGTTTGTGAGAAATGCATTTACAATTCTTCCCCTTTCACTAGGAATAAAACGCTTTTGTTCCAGGTTTGTATAGCCCCTGTCCTGCAAAACAGAGATGATCGTAGCATAAGTTGAAGGTCGCCCAATTCCTATCTCCTCCATTTTCTTTACCAAACTCGCCTCGCTATAACGTGCTGGCGGTTGTGTAAAGTGCTGATTTGATTTCACATCCAACAATTCACAAGATTCCCCCTCTTTCAACGCAGGAAGCATCTTTCTTTTATCATCATCCTCAGAACCATAGGCCCTATAGTAGCCATCAAAACTCAAAGTAGACCCCGTTGCATGAAGTACAACTCTTCCATCAAGATCACGAATGTCAACCGCTACCTGATCAATCACGGCTGACTCCATTTGGCTAGCAATTGTCCTTTTCCAAATCAAGGTGTAAAGCTTCAGCTGTTCATCTGTCAGATACCTTGCGAGGCTTTCGGGAAGCATAGTAATATCCGTAGGCCTTATGGCCTCATGGGCTTCCTGCGCGTTCTTAACCTTCTTAGTATAA
>NZ_CP046391.1:527617-531018 GCF_012790675.1 Anaplasma platys | reverse complement strand
GACAACATGCCAGGCTATGGCTTCTCCCTCGCGATCCGGGTCTGTTGCTAGGTAGATAGCCTTCTTTTCTGCCTTCACTGTCTTAACTATTTTTTCCAGGTGTCTTTCGGACTTAGGAATAACCTCATATATCATATGGAAGTCATTATCAGGGTCCACAGATCCACTTTTAGCAGGGAAATCGCGTACGTGGCCAAAAGAAGCTATCACATTAAACTTCTGCCCTAAATACTTGCCGATGGTCTTCGCCTTAGACGGAGACTCTACTATCACCACTCCCATATTTCACCTACCAACAACGCTTTGGCTCAAAGCTAGCAACCTAATATTATAAAACGGAAGTCTTGGGAAGAATTTTGATTTAACAAAAATACCACCTCATTCCTCTTTCCCGACGACGACGCTACTTATACGTGTAGATATTCGTTACAAAGCTAACTACGAGGCAGAAGACAAATAATAATATTCATATAAAAACACTCAGGGTGCCAGGATAGAAAACACATCTTTTATGACACCGGAAATTCTCACACCTCACTAGTTTGAGGTGATTAAGCCATCTCTGTAACTTATAAGATGCGGGAAAGTAACTCAAAATAGCACGCAGCTTTAAAAAGCCGTCTATAGCGCAGAATATGTACCTATATTGCTGTATACTTCAGGAATACTGCTTATAATGTCATCGGCTATCAAGCCGAGCTTGTATTTTTTGCCACATTCCCCGTGCATCCACACAGCACAGCACGCAGCATGAAACTCATCCATTCCCGCTGCAAGAAGACCAGTGATCATTCCTGCCAATACATCACCACTTCCGATGGTTGCCAAGCTTGCGGGAGCATTATTATTTACAGCTAACCTACCATCAGGGGCAGCAATTACCGTATCATGCCCCTTTAACACCACAACCGCTCCTGACTCACGCGCCGCTGATATCGCTCTCTCCACGATACTACCACTTAAGTAAGGGAAAATTTGCCGAAACTCCCCTTCATGCGGTGTCATAATAACACGCCGGCCCCGAATACAAGCAAAAAGGGCGGCTGGACAGCTTTGAAATGCAGTTATCGCTCCAGCATCGAGAACATAACCCCTTCTGTCATCGCCACCTAGCACCTGTAGCACCGTGTCTTTGAGGGATGCGAAAGACGGCCCTCCACCCGGCCCGATAAGAACTGCCGTTACTCTACTATCACTAACTACTTCTTCATGTAGCTTATACATCACAGAAGTTAAGGATGCAGCATAAACAATCAATTCCTCATTGCTACAAACCACTGCAACAGCACCAGGACCTGTCCTAAGCGCTGCCAAAGCTGCTAATTTAACCGCACCAGCTGATCTCATGCCGAAAGAATAGACAACCGCGTAACCACGGTTATATTTATGTGACTTGTGGGTTAAACATGGCAAATGCCCACTCCATAGGGCCGGGGCATTACTAAACGATCGCGAATTTTCAATATCAAGCCCAATATCTTTGATATGCACCACACCACAGTATTGCCTTCCAGGAGAAACTACATGAGCAAATTTCAGGCACGAAAACGTCACAGTCATATCAGCCATTATAGCTGACCCCATAACCTCACCAGTATCACTGTTTATCCCAGTTGGAGTATCAATAGAGATTACAAATCTTCTACTTGCGTTAATTTTCTCTACAACCCCTTGCAAATCCGCTCTTAAAGGCCGAGACAAACCCAGACCAAAAATCGCATCTATCACTATGGACTCTTCTATTGCAAAGCGATCACACTCCAAAGGACAAAGCCCTAATGCCCCGTAACCCAATACCCTTACGGGCCAACCCCGCTTCTTCAGCAATTCCGCAGTCACAGAGCCCTCTTTCCCGTTATTACCAGGCCCACACAGAACAAGGACTGAAGCCTTCGCGAAATTTTTCGTTATTTCCCCAACTACTGCAGCAGCAGCCCTTTCTATTAGCCTTTCAACAGGTACCGACGATTTCTCCTCGCAAATCCGAAGTTGAACAGCAGAAAGAATGAGCGACATCCCCTGTATCCCCTAAAACACAAAGCAGCCATATATCTCAGAATACAGAAGTACGCAACACCATCAACGGCGCAAAGCTAATGCCAAGCCATCGAACAACACGAAGTACCGAAACAACACGTAGTTACAAAAACGCAAAATTCAAAGTTGCGAAAAAACAACAATGCTCAGGCATATTCTGTCTCTTCAGCAGCTACAGAAACCCCCACTTCTGATGCTTTATTTGCAACATTAGCACTCTTCTTAGCAGTCGGGATCACTCCTCTGGTTCGCTCGAAATCCCTGCGCCGCTCGTGCCAGCCGTAAGTATGCATAACCATTTTGTTCTCTATCAGAGCAATCGTACCATCCGGATAGACTACCATGTCCATTCCCCGTTTTTGCGCCTCAAGAAACTTCTCCCTGTACCGCTCCCTGTACTCAGGATCGCTGAACACAGAAACCTCACTAGCGCCCTCTCTAGACATCCATCATATCTCCAAAACCACCATACGCACAACCACACACGCATCATATCGACAAAGGGCTATAATCCCCCAGCAGATGATATCACAAAATAAGCACTAATAAATAACATGCATGCCACTTATACCACATTTTTAATATTAGTGATAATTTTACCACTATGCACTCTACATTGCAGATCTACATTGCAAGCAGTAATCAGAAAATATAGGATCGAAGAGACATGAATTACACTGGGGGTCTTGTGCGCAGTGCTGCCGAAAATTACAGGGATAAGTACATAAGTAGCTTGTTCGGTATAAGAGACAATGATTTACTATCCGTACACGATACCGCTCCACGTGAGCTTAAGATGGCACAGCTCGGTATAGTAGAAGGACGATTTCTTCAGCTGCTGGTTGGTGTTTCTATGGTAAAAACCATAGTAGAAGTAGGCACCTGCATGGGTTTTTCTGCATTATGTATGGCAAAAGCTTTACCCGAAGATGGTCACATATACACGATAGAGCGAGACTTAGAAAACGCAACAAAAGCGAGGAAAAATGTCGAAAATTGTCAGCTAGACAAAAAGGTTACGGTTATTCATGGAGATGCTAGAGAAGAACTCAAAACACTAGAGCACTTGACGCCGTTTGACATGATGTTCATCGATGCGAATAAGGCTAGCTATTGTGACTATCTCACCTGGGCTTCAAAAAACATAAGAAAGGGAGGGCTAATAGTTGCCGACAATGCTCTGCTTTTCGGCGCAGTGTTTGAAGAGCGTCCTCATGGAAGGGTAACAAAAAGCGCTCATGCGGCGATGGTGGCTTTTAATAAGGAGTTGTCCAATGAAGCAAAATACCTTTCTTCTCTGTTGCCAACAAACGAGGGATTACTCGTCGCCATAAAGCGGACTTAAATTCCTGTTATTATCTATT
>NZ_CP046391.1:515707-527272 GCF_012790675.1 Anaplasma platys | reverse complement strand
TCAGTGCTGGCTTTCAAAGAATGGCAAGGACGTTGTTAAGAAAGGTAAACGAAAGCAAGGTAAGTCTTGAATCGTCGCCTTTAACAATCAGAGTTGCTCCTTTACCCATTTGCCATATACTTGTTTAACAATAAAGCCTGGCTGATAACGGGTAATGCCCCTTGTTGTGCTGGACTTTGAGGTGGGGGAACGGGCCTGGGAGTGTGCGGGTGCATAAGAGGTACACAGATAGTGAGCAAAATCACAAGGTAGACTTCGTTGTTCGTGACTATGGCATCACAAAAACAAAGGGTGCCGTTGTTGTGGTATTCCCTCTGCTGTGCATATTGAGCATATATCTATTCGGCACTGAGAATGGGTATGTGAGCATGGTGTTCAATTGCTTGCTCACGAGCACGGCGGTTTTGGTGTTGCTACAAAGACTTAAATGCTACCAAAAGGTAATAGCCTCCATAGAATATCAAAACATGATTTTTGCCAATGCGCTCAACCACGATACTGAGTTCTGCTTAATATTGAACGGCGCTGGCAATGTTGTGTATTCGGACGCGCGTTTCAATACTAGATTCCAGAATTTTACGCAAAGCGGCAACCTAAACCTCCACAGTGTGCTCAAACTCGGAAATCTGAATGATAAGGAGATTTCTCGCTTTTTAGATGCTCTGAAAAATAAATCCCCGGTACGAACATATTGCTCGGTCAGCAAAAAGAATACTGTCTCTAACTTCTCTCTCATACTCGATCCGATTGTTAACAATCCACAGATCGACATTAATACTGAGGCAACGTTTAGTTTGTTTTTAAATCCGCTATCAAGGCCTCAAGACTACTTTGTCCTCAAAGCAGTAAAAATCACCAAGGAAGATGTACACGAAAAACTCCTGAATAGACACAATGTCGGTTCTTACATACTCAACAAGGACGGTGTCATAATCTCAGCCAATGCTAATTTTTTGAAAATTTTTGAGCTTGATACCATAAAGCGACATACCTTGTTTAGCGACTTCCTCAGCAAAAACCAGCCTTATGAAGGGGAGGAGGTCTTTGTAACCTCAACTGGGACAATGTTTAGAGCTTACGTAACCCAGGAAGTTTTTCATGACAAGAACAATAGTAGTTACATATATGGTCTGATAACTCCTAAGAAATTCGACCTTACAGACTACCAGTTCAATCCGTGTTTTATACATGCGCCTATAGCCATAGCGCAGTGCAGTACCGATGGGAAAATCATAAAACATAATAAGGCGTTTGCCGCACTAACTGAAGGACAACACCAAGAGCACATTTACTCGTATCTGACCGTTGTCTACAGCCGCAAGGTCAGGAAGTACCTGCAAAACAGCGTAATAAACAATATGTCGCTGGAAGGACAGCTCTGTAATAACACCTACGTGAAGATTTATCTGAACAAGTTGCTGCATAACAACACGGTATCTGTGATCTGTTACATAACTGATAGTGCGGATCGTAAAAGCCTTGAGACACAGCTTGAACAATCACAAAAATTACAAGCTGTGGGGCAACTTACTGGTGGCATTGCACATGACTTCAATAACATATTGACTGCCATAATTGGATTCTGCGACCTTTTACTCATTCAACACCCCGCAACGGACCCTTCTTTTAGGGACATAATGCAAATCAAGCAAAACGCCAATCGGGCCGCAAATCTGATCAAACAGCTGATGGCATTCTCACGCAAGCAAACGCTGCAACCTAAGATTCTAGATATAAACAATATAGTTGCAGATTTATCACAAATGATTAAGCGCCTCATCAGTGAAGACATAGAGCTTAAGATATACTATCAGGAAAACATAGGCCTGGTAATGGTAGATCTTTGCCAATTGGAACAAGTAATAGTAAACCTAGTCGTCAATGCAAAATCCGCAATGAGTTCGGGAGGCAGTCTGACATTACGCACATATAACTTCACCGTAGATGCCTCTAGTATGCTTAAGGGCATGTTTGCTCCGGACAAAGACCGCATTGAGTATGGAGAGTATGTAGTACTTGAAGTAATTGATACTGGACACGGTATAGACAAAAATGTGATGAAGAAGATATTTGACCCCTTCTTCTCAACACAGAGTGACTCTTATGGCACAGGGCTGGGATTATCTACCGTATACGGAATAGTAAAGCAGACCGGAGGATATATATACGTTAAAAGCAAGGTAGGAGAAGGAACCAAATTCATGATACTTCTGCCGCGAGTGTATTCAACGGAAACTTCAGAAGTAGAGAATGCCGCGGTTCTTGATACTGCGACTCTTGATGACAATATGCTGGAAGAGGGGCTGCACTATGCTAACTCCGCTACTGTGCTGCTGATTGAGGATGAGGATCCAGTACGCGAATTTACATCTAAGGCGTTATCGAAGCGGGGATTCAAGGTAATTGATACGAATTCTGGCAAAGATGCGATAAGAGCAGCAATAGATACAAACATAGATGTTATAGTGAGTGACGTTGTAATGCCAGGAAGAAGCGGACCGGAAACTGTTGCCGAAATTTTGAAGATTAGGCCAAATGCTAAGGTAATTTTTGTTTCAGGATACGCAGAAGAAGTATTCCACCAGCAACACAAGGGCATTAACTTCAATGAGATGCTCTTTTTATCCAAGCCATTCACTCTGAAACTTCTACTCCAGAAGGTTGATGAGGCCTTGTCATGCAAAAATTAGAGATATAACATACGAACTGAGCTCCGTTACTGCAGTAGAGACGAAGGTGAAGAACAAAGTCTGCTTGATATACACCACCTATCCGGATTACAACACGGCATATAAAGTCAGCAGCGCTCTGTTGCGGGAAGGATTGATTGCATGCGTTAATGTCTTCCCAGAAACAACATCCATGTATTTATGGAATGGTATTTTAGACACAAACAAAGAGCATGTAACAATAATGAAAACTTTGGAGATCTTTGCTGCAAAAGTTCAACATCGTATAAAAGAATCCCACCCATATACGACCCCTGCAATTTTATCAATTGTTACACAAGATTGTGATCAAGGATTTCTGGACTGGGTTAATAAGTCTTTGAAGACTGATGACTCGTAAATGAATGGACATTTATCCATGAGTCATGTAGCTGTTTGGCTGGAGTTACACGCTTTTTCAGAACAGGCTGGTGTGCGCTACACATGTGAAGCACGCTATCTACAAACCAACAGTGCTTTTAAGTAAGTTAACCTAAGTCCCAGATGTAATTTGCGCGAAGATAGCATTCCCCTGGATGCAATTTCCAGATTTTATAACCACCATAACAACGCAAGAAAACTGGACGGCTGAGCAACATCAGAAACTCAGCCTTCTAGCAACGATTAAACTTTGCCATTAATCCGGTAATGGCTGCGAAGGAATTACGCATATAAGGCACCACTATAAACAAATAAAATACAGTCCACAGTAGCCTATTTCTTGTTCAATAGATCAGGCACGTATCACATTAGCAACGTGTCTTGCTTGTACAATATTGGCTTTACAAACGAACCAATCCTCGTTTTCTGCTTTTAGCTTTTCCGCTGCAAGATTTGCCATATTTTCATCAAAGAAGAGCGCAAAGCAAGTAGCTCCACTCCCACTCATCCTGGCTAAATAACACCCTTCCAACTTATTCAATGCTCCCAGGATTTTCTGCACCTCTGGAACCAATGATAATGCAACATCTGTGAGGTCATTACGAGACCTTTCTATCACAGACAGCCACTCTTCGCTACTCTGGGGAGCTTCCCCAAGGCTAGAAGAAAACTCATTAGGTTTAAATGATTGAAATACACTTTTCGTGCTCAACTCCACTCTAGGTCCCGCAAGAACAACATGCTTCGGAAAAGAATAGTCTTCCACCATTTCTACATGATCACCCATACCCGAAACAAAAGCTGTTTTTGATATCAAACACACCGGCACATCGCTACCTACTCTAAAGGCAACGCGGTTTGCTTCCTTTTCATCTATTCCCCACAACCTACCAAGCAACCTAATAACTGCAGCTGCGTCGACAGACCCACCAGCAAGACCTGCTGACACCGGAATGTTCTTCAGCACCTTGACGTATACATTCTCCGCAACGCCTGACAAACACCTACGCACCATATGCCCAATGGATCGCTGAATTGTGTTGTCGCTTCTGTGAATTCCTGAGAACCTGATAAACTTCACCCCGCGTCGTTTAGATCCCAGTTCAACTTCTAGGACATCGTAAAGATCAACAAAGGCAAAAACAGACTCTATCAAATGGTATCCGCAGGGGGCTCTACCTACTATATGCAGGAAAAGATTTATCTTAGCAGGAGCATTAATGATATACCTAGCCATCCCGACCCCCGTTTTGCAGCATCTACTTCCGCACCCCTGTAATAACTCCTATGTTGTGTCGTTGTAAATCAAATATTAAAATTTAAAGACATATTTACATTGTACATATTTCTGAGTCGGCTAATTACTGTTGCTACGGGCAGAATTGCGACTTATCATTACTGCCCGTACGTGTAGTGTATTGAAGCTGTGAGGCAATTCATATCAGAGTATCCGGTAATATTGGCTCCGATGTCTGGAGTTAGCGACCTGCCGTTTCGCTCATTAGTCAGAAAGCTGGGAGCAGGGTTGCTAGTTTCAGAGATGATTGCCAGCAGGGCGATGATTTTGAAAACCCGCCAAAGCCTGCAAAAATGCTCGGTCTGCGGCGACACTTCTGTGCAACTTGCGGGATGCACGCCAGAAATTATGGCAGAGGCGGCAAAGCTGAATGAAGATTTGGGAGCAAAGTTTATCGATTTGAACTTTGGTTGCCCTGCAAGAAAGGTGGTTGATGGTTATGCTGGATCTGCGCTGATGAAGGATGAAGATAATGCAGCACGGATAATGGAAAATGTAGTGAAAGCTGTAAAAATACCTGTCACAGTAAAGATGAGAATGGGGTGGGATAACAACAACCTAAATGCGCCTCGATTGGCAAAGATTGCTGAAAACGTAGGAATACAGATGATCACAGTTCATGGCAGAACGCGCAATCAGATGTTCACTGGAACCGTAAACTGGAAGTTTGTCAAAGAAGTAAAAGATAGTGTAAAAATACCAGTAATTGTCAATGGCGACATAAAGACGTCACGAGATATAGTAGCTGCTTTAGAAGAATCAGGCGCCGACGGAGTGATGATAGGCAGGGGTGCCTACGGCAAACCATGGATCATAAAGCAGGCGTTACAGTTTTTGAAAACTCGAGAAGAATTGCCAGATCCGTCACAAAGTGAAAAACTCCAGATAATATTGGAGCACTATGACTCGTCAATAGAGCACTATGGTGAGAGTCTAGGTGTAAAAATATTCAGAAAGCACATAGGCTGGTACAGCAGTTCACATAAAGATTCGTCTATGTTTAGAGCACAGATGAATATGCTAAGTGATCATAGTGAGGTTAGAAAAAGACTAACGGAATTTTTTACTCCCCACTAGCTCTAGGGGTAAAAAGACGCAAATTATTGGACACTTTCCTTAATATATGTTAGGAGGAGTACCTGCCTGGTTGCCGCTGCTAACGGGTGACGTCTTGTGACGTCCTTGAGGGTTGCGTTATGTTGTTGTAGTTTGGTGCTATGGCGTTTCTGGGGTGTGAAGTAGCCGTGGCGCTTCGGTTTGAGCTGTTTTTGTTTTTTCCTTATGGGATCAATTGATGGATAAAGAGCTTGTTAGAAGTCTGATAACAAAAGGTATAAAGCAAGGAGGAATAGTCACATTTGACGATGTTAACGATGCTCTGTCAGATGACGAGGTTGTTACTTCTGAGGGCATTGATGAAACTATATCCATGCTTCACGACTCTGGTATTAGTGTTTTGGAGCAAAGCGACGAAGATGAAGCTGACGTAGCAGCAGAAGAAAGTGCTGCAAAAGACGATGAGGACGAAGCCAGCTTGAAGTCATGGGATTTCGGACAAACAGATGACCCTATTCGCATGTATTTATGTGAAATGAGCTCTGTAGAGCTTTTATCGCGTGCCGGCGAGATTGAGATCGCTAAGAGAATAAAGTCAGAGAAAGTAAATATGCTACGGTGCATGGTAGAGGCTCCTCTGGTGCTACGCACTTTTATGTCATGGCGTGATGACCTAGTCAATCAGCAGGTAATGTTGCGGGATATTATAGACTTAGATGCTAATTATAGAGGGAGCAATCCGCAACAAGAATTCGGGGAAGATGGGGAATTTGGTGATGAGGAGAGAGAAGATAGTCTTGCTCCCGCTGCTGATGAAGGCCGTGATGCTGACCTTGACGGCGATGAAAGCGATGAGGATAGTGAAGAGTCATCGCTGGGCAATGCTTCTATCTTGGAGATGGAAAGCGCTCTGTTGCCTAAAGTAATTTCAATTCTTGACTCCACCATTGAAGCAGCGGAGAAAATTTTAGAAATGAAAAAGAAACGGCGCGATGGGGGAGACTACGACGAAGTTGCCTACAATGAGCTACACGAGAACATCTGGGAGATGGTATCTCAGATGAAGCTTAGCGATTCGGCTGTGATGTCCGTAACTCAGCAGATTTATAACTTGAGCAAGTCGATAGCTGCTGAAGAGTCATCCCTGCTGTCTCTGGTTGAGAGCTATGGGGTCGATCGAAAGAGCTTTCTCGATGCCTATAACAGCAATACCATTGAAGAGAACTTGAATACTTCTCCTGAGGGAAAGAATCTCTTAGAGAAGGAGAGAGAAACCCTGTTGGGGATGCAAAACAGGGTGAGAATGCTGTCCGGCGAGGATTGTCCAGGGGATTTCAAGGCCTTGGTGGCGAAGATTCAAAAACACGAACGTACTGCCAATAAAGCTAAGCAGGAGATGATCAAGGCAAACTTGCGCCTTGTAGTTTCGATCGCAAAGAAGTATTCAAATCGCGGACTGCAGTTTCTAGATCTGGTCCAGGAAGGAAACATAGGGCTGATGAAGGCGGTAGATAAGTTTGATTACAAGCGAGGATACAAGTTTTCTACCTACGCTACGTGGTGGGTAAGACAGGCAATAACGCGGGCAATAGCCGACCAGGCGAGGACTATTCGCATACCTGTACACATGATCGAGACGGTCAATAAGATAAACCGTACGTTGCGCCAGATGCTTCATGAAATAGGAAGGGAACCCACTTTGGAGGAATTGTCTGCAAGGCTTAACATAAATGTTGAGAAGATTCGCAAAGTTATGAAGATCGTCAAAGATCCCGTGAGTCTAGAAAGTCCCATAGGAGATGATGACAGTAGTACTTTTGGTGATTGCATTGAAGACAAGCGCGCCGTGAAGCCTGAAAATGCTGCGGTGTTGGCAGATTTACGAGAGATAACTACAAAAGTGTTGTCAACACTTACCCCCAAAGAGGAAAGAATTCTGCGCATGCGCTTTGGCATCGGAAAAAGTGGCAAGGATCATACCTTAGAAGAGGTTGGTAGATTGTTCAACGTGACTAGAGAGAGAATCAGGCAAATTGAGGCTAAGGCTCTCAGGAAGTTGCGACATCCTAGTCGTGCAAGAAAGCTGCGTGGGTTCTTCTAAGTTGGTCGTTTGCGACTTTCGTGATTGCAACTGTCTTTTTTGACTCTCGCGAGCTAGTTTTCGATGCTTGCACGCGAGGATTGCTCTGTGTTGGTAGAGTTTTTTTTGCCATAGTGGCGCTTGTATACGTCATGGTCAAAGAATTACGCTTGAGTTGGCGCCAAAAGAGGCTGTTGCACCAGACATCCGCGTCAGATGACAGTGGAGCTATGTTGCGTTGCACAACTTTCCCATTTAATAGACCCACAAGCTTCACAACGCGTTTTCAACCCGGCGGGCACGGATTAAAAACATAACATGGCCAACACATATACGCCCCAATGGGCTTACCCACATGTGCTAGCATAACCAAGATCCCCGCAGTTTATCATCTATCTCCCTGGCGTGTTCAGAAAGCTTGTTGGCTATTTCATCCCTTCCTTCAAGCTTCAACCTCACTATCTGTTCATGAATAACAGCAAGCTGTTTGAAAAGCATCAGCTTTTCCCACTCCTGCCGGGCCAGCTTTTCCAACGCCTCTCCGGTCAGCCCAAGAGATGACAGCGAGAACCCCATGCTTGCACTAGCACCAAGCAGCCCCTGAAGGGTCTTCTCCAAACTCCCTCCCCTGGCGCGCAGCTTTTGTATAAGATCTTGTTTTGAAGGTATACTGTCCGCCCCTTTTATGTCAACAATTTGTTGCTGCAGAATTCTTCTATCATGGCTATTGAAGTCCATGTCGGCAAATTGCTCAAAAACAGACGCATCATCCAAAAGTTGCGGACACTCTGCTATAGTACATATAACACGCGTTTGGTAGCTATCCTCGGCACAAACCTTTAGCGATACATTTCTCATTCTATCGGTCGCCGATCCGTTATTTAGGAACCTGGTACTACCAGACACAGAAAGCCATGTTCCCTTTCTTCTATCCCTCTGCAGTTCCCTTACTTGTTGGTAGAAGAAATTCCTATAATACTTTGAGACTCTATGATCCTGGATTTTGGCAACGTACTCTTTCAGCTTATTTTCTAGCATCATGCACTTTTCAGGCACTATCTTGGTACCCATACCGCTGTTTGATAGCTCATACTCCCATATGAATTCTGAAAGCAACTTTGCGTTATCAATTATAGAACGTACGGCATCTGCACCCTTCTCCATGCACACATCATACGGATCTTTCCCCGTTATTCCTGAAATAAACCTGACGCTTTGACCAAACTGCATGATCCCCATGGCTAGATTAGCTATTTTTACTGCAGCCTTCAAGCCCGCATAGTCACCATCCATCCACACGATTATTTCCGGTACAATAGCCCATATACTCTTCAAATGATATTCGGTCATGGCCGTACCTAACAGACCCACCGCGTTGTGAACCCCCATTTGGCTCAGGATGAGTACATCAATGTACCCCTCCACCACTACCATCTTTCCCAGTTTTTTTGCATTACCAAAGGCTAAATGGAAGCCATACATGCTCTCGCGTTTCTTGAACAGTGCATTCTCAGCTGAGTTTAGATACTTGGGGGTATGTTCAGGGCTTAGCGACCTTCCCCCCAGAGAAATCACTTTTCCTATTGAGTTACAAATTGGAAAAACTATCCTATTATAAAGGCAGTCTTGCCCTCCCTTGCTGAGTAAGCCCACATCACGCATCCTTTCAACGCTAATTCCAATGGACAATAGATATGTCTTAATGCCGGCACTGGGTACATAACCTACACGAAACCGCTTTATAGTAGCTTCGGTAATTCCCCGACTGCGCATGTATTTGAGGGCAACCTCTGATTCCTGCAACCTGCCAGATAGCCAGATAGTTGCCTTTTCCATGATATTACATAAAGAGTCTGGTGCCTCTTCATCGCTTTTGCTTACAATCAGTTCTACCCCGTATCTCTCTGCAAGGGAGACCATTGCCTGTTTAAAATCTAAACCCTCGGTGTCTGAAACAAATTGGATAACATCTCCGGTCGCTCCACATCCGAAACAGTAAAACAAGTTGTTGTCGCAGTTTACGCTAAAGGACGGTGTTTTCTCTGAGTGAAATGGACACAGCCCAACATAATGGCTACCACCACGTTTGGTTAGCTTTATCTTTTCTGAAACAATGTCGATGAGCCTGACTTTGCTTCGGATAAGCGTTATATTATCTGTAACAGCATTGTTACCTTGCATGACAAACCCACAAAACCTGACCAAAACAACAGGTGCATCGTATTATACCAACATCAGAAAGTTTACTTACACAAATTAGTGGTGCAGCACCTGCAAACGCCTTGGCCACTGTACCGTAATGCCCGTGGAAAAAATCTCCATTACTCACTGTGATGCAATAACAAGACCTTGAACAGCGTGCCCATGTTTTCTGTAAGGCGCAGGAATGATTGTCTAAGCAGAACTTCTTGCTCTTTTGTGGCATTCTTTACGAGGAGCTCTAGTCTTTCCCGAATACCAAATTTATATAAGAACTCCCGCTGGGTTATAACTTCACCTTTAATGCTCTTGAGTGCTTTCAGTAACGCATTGAAGTCAACGCAGGCAGAGATATCACATTCACCAACATAATCAAGAAAACTACAAAACCTATGGTCTTTGACCGCCTGTATAGTACTCTTATAGACTGGATCAACGTATCCATAATCAATGATCAGACCCGCACCACCGTTTCTTACCAATATGTTTTCGAGATCACATAACATGTCCTCAGCAGCACTACATTTTTCAATAACGCTTCCATCTGGCAAATCGGAGTCAAAATCTAAATTATGTTCCGTTTCCAACTGCACAACTCGAAGCCCTTCAGGACCACACCACACGTAATTTTCTCGCCACCCTCCATTAACCAGCACAAATTGCTTAAGCGGAAGTGCGTCAAAAAACTCGTTTGCTACTATTATCGTAGGACAATGGGGTAGCTCAGATATGTTGTCGTGCCAAAAAACCTTGCCCTTTTTTGCATGCTCTGCAAGCACATTATGCTGTGCTGCACGTAAGAGAGGACTAACCTCGACCAGATATACTTCAATGAGCTTGTAATATTCGGGAAACTTTTCCATGACTCTCATAATATCAGCCATCATGGTTCCCCTACCAGGCCCTAATTCAACAAGAGCAAATTTTTCTGAGATTTTTACAGACTCAAGGTATTGCAACAACCACACTGCAACTATCTCACCAAACAACTGGCTGATTTCCGGCGCTGTTATAAAGTCACCACTCCTACCAAATACAGCACGCGTCATATAGTATCCTTGGCTCTTGTTATAAAGAGCTTCGCCAATGAACTTGTCCATTGGTACGGCATTACCTTCGGAAAAGATAAAACCTTTCATGATTTTACCGACTAGTTAACAGATATATTACCCTAACATGTTAGAAAGTTGTAGTGGTACTGCAAAAGTTTTGGTACACATTTTTCTATTTAAAAGACGTTGTTTCACGGAGCACGCAGCGTTACCCTGCGTGCTGTTGCGTTTCGTGTGGATTTCTGCATACTGTACGGCGGATTTTGTGATATCGAAAGCTCAGATTTGTGCACATCAGGTGATTCGTCGATATTGGTAGGTTATGAGGTAATACATGACTGTCGTAAAAAAGTTTATCATACCTTGCGATTTCGGAGGTAAAACGTCACCGTTTGCGGTTTATGTGGGCGAACCAAAACCTGATGCCCATCCAGTACAACAGCAAAATACCTGGCTAGCTAAAGAACGTGGTGGACAATTACCAGAAAGGGTGATAAGCAGCCTGGAAAAACTTAACAAGCTCGCAAAAGAAAATGGCATATGTCTAGCCGATCTTTGCGTATATGCTCTAAAGGTTGCCGCAAAAAACAATACCGATGAGCACTGAGGATTTTCCAACAGGGCCCTAGACGAAACTCGAGGTTCCTTCTTGCTCTAAGGAGGCTGGGGGTACATTTTCTGCAAAGCACTAATGCGAATCTTGTCTGCGTTGCACACGGCCCTGAAGCTTTAAACATTCTCTGTATATACCCGCAGAATTTGCTTAGCTGTATGTCGACAAAATCATCGCTC
>NZ_CP046391.1:483852-515606 GCF_012790675.1 Anaplasma platys | reverse complement strand
GACAAAATCATCGCTCTCTTCAGCAAAAGAGCTACTGGCACGTACCCGTACCCAAGCGCCTTAAAAGCGAATCTCTTCGCCGCCAGGCACCAGGACTAAAACACTATTGGGGAGCATCCGCTTACTGTTGATTAACACCATCAACACCTGCCTTATCCTTTGCAAAAAGGCCAGCAAGCTCTTCCCATACCTTCGGGTGATCCAACCTAAAGTACCCACCTATGCGATACACCACTGCCCCGGCCCCGTCTATAATCAGGGTCAAAGGAATAGACGTGATGTCGAAAGACTCAAAGAGAGAATGCCCGCTATCAACGTACATAGACAGATCTAGGCCGTAACCATCGCGAGCAAATTCCACAGCTTCTAAGTCGGCTATACTTGTATCACATACGGGAAGAAAAGCGATGCGGTCCCCCATGCCTTTCGCATCGAAGTGCTTCTTGGCATCTTGAGCTCCCTGCAAGAGAGTCACAGAATCTAGGCTCCATGGCGCCCAAAACACCACAACAATAACCTTCCCGCTGAAATCAGACAGGGAAAACTGCTTTCCTCCTAGATCTGAAAACACTTGATCAGCAACCTGGTAGCTCCTACTTAGCTTACCGGCAACAAAAACTTCTGGAAGAACATCGCTGGCCCCATTCCCCCGCTTAGCAGCATGCACCACCCCGGAAAGAACACTCAGACATAAGAGCACAACTCCTATTTGAGGCCAACTAATCTTCAAATGCTTCCTCCCACGTCCCTTCCGTAGCAGCCCTAGCATACTCGGTAACCCGGTTCTCAAAAAAGTTCGTATGCTCCACACCATTAAGGATCTCATCAAGCCAAGGCAACGGATTCTCACCAACGTCATACATAGGCTCCAGGTGCAACTGTTTCAATCTTCTGTTTGCTATAAACCTTATGTAACTCTTCACTTCATCAGCAGACAGCCCCTCCACATCCCCAAGAGCGAATGCCAAATCGATGAATTCATCTTCAAGAAACACTATCACGCCACACGCATCATAGAGTTCCTTTTTAAGGTCCTCATCCCAAATCTCGCGATTCTCACGAACAAAAGTATTGAACAGCCTGATTATTGACACCGTGTGCAGGCTTTCATCACGGGCAGACCATGCTATAATCTGGCCCATGCCCTTCATCTTACCAAAACGTTGAAAATTCAACAGAATGGCAAATGACGCAAACAATTGCAAGCCTTCAGTAAATGCTCCAAACACAGCCAAGGTCTTGGCAACATGCCTCTTATCCCCTCTTCTGAACTCTTCAAACCTCTGCATATAGTCATACTTCTTCTTCATGACCTCAAACTTCAGAAATGCCTGATATTCCACTTCTGGCATGCCGATAGTGTCCAGTAGGTAAGAGTACGCAGCAACGTGTATGGTCTCCATGTTAGAAAACGCGGAAAGCATCATGCAAACTTCGGTAGGCCTAAAAATATTTGAATAGTGCTTCATGTAGCAATTATTCACTTCAATGTCAGCTTGCGTGAAGAAGCGAAAAATTTGAACTAGTAGGTTCTTTTCCTTTTCAGAAAGGACAGTCTTCCAGTCCTGCACATCATCCGCAAGGGGCACCTCTTCCGGCAGCCAGTGTATTTTCTGTTGACATAACCATGCATCATAAGCCCACGGGTAATCAAAGGGCTTATATACAGGCTTGGCATCCAACAGTGACATTACATTACCTTGCGAAAAGTCTACGGGCTCAACCTTACAAATAAGAAAAAAATTGTCAATCACCATCCATGCACACAGTAGCGCCCCTTCTCCTAACTTGGGCTTGTGAATAACATGCACTTCATAACACAAAAATGGCGTACCATTTGCCACCTTATACTCTTTGCTGCGTAACTACACCATCTAACTGCCATTGACACAAAACAGCGCGATAGCCGGGCATTATAATGCTAATTACTAAATTTTGGTAAAAACTAAAATTCAATGCAAAATCTCAATACACCCATCCTAGATCCTACATAGCAGAATTGCCAATATCTCAATATTAAATGCACATTTATGCCCTGCTATAGCCCTTTTCTGAGTTTACAATGCGGAATTTACTGGGAAAAAACTTACACTTGTCCGAATATAGATTATGATATATCACTTGTGGCAATAATTTATAATGCATACAACATATTGTCTTTTGTATTCGGAGATAAGTGCTATAAACGTTGTTTGGGTTGTATGCAACACCATTATTTGAGAAATTATGCTTGAAACGCCTACTGTGAAAAGTTCACGTGTGCCACACCAGTAGCTTTAATTAACGCCATAATTCTGTTGGACCCTAATAAAAAATAGAAACCCTTCACAACATAATAGATACATGCTCAATACGAGAATAATATTTATACAACAGTCAGTTCAGATGCTCATGTTTCCAATTGCCTTGGAAAACAATTTCTCAGCAATCATCTTTGACATTTACCATAAAGCAATGCGGGGACATTATTCAATCGAAATGGTATGATAACTCCCACATGGCATACAAATAAGCCCTTACTCCGAGCGGCCAGTGAGATCTCCTCGCAGCAGCATTTTTTGATGTCTATTTTGCCACATTGCCGCAGTAAAAACTGGATGATGCTGCCAGCTCAGGAATAGAAGACCATTTACATTCACTGACAGATATTTGCAAAGTGCTTTGATAACGCCCTACTGTGCAAAAAGCTCAATTAATCCTTTGTCTTCCAACTAGTACTACCATCCCTTTCATCTGTAACTTCGATCCCCATGCCTGAAAGCTTACCGCGTATTTCATCGGCAAGGGGAAAATCCCTAGACTGCCGAGCAAGATTTCTGCGCTCTATCAGCTCTTGAATTTCCGCAACATTCGCATAGGATTCTGCAGACTTTTTGCCCGCAAAACCGTTGGTAATACCCATAAGTTTTGCGCTCCTGTTAAGCACTCTAGCAAGCCATAACTTTTCATCAAAATCGTTTGATTTATTTATATCAGAAACCAACGCATGCAACGCTGTCAGCGCCAAAGGGGTGTTGATATCATCCCTCAAAGCCTTAAGCACATCTTCGTGCACATCAACACCGTCAACCCCATTGTTCAGCTGTTCATATGTAAAGCTCTCGCAGACCCTGTGCATCTTAGCCAAAGCTGCACTGGCATCCGTCACTGCCTTTTCATTCCAATCCAGGGGCTTCCTATAGTGGGTTCCTAAGAATACATACCTAATGACCTCTCCCCCAATTCCCAGATCTTTCAGCCCTCGAACAGTTATCACGTTACCCAGTGACTTACTCATCTTTTCCCCGCCATTTACGGTAAGAAATCCATTATGCACCCAGTACTTGGCATATTGCCCATGTGGAAACGCACACATGTTCTGAGCTATCTCATTTTCGTGATGAGGAAACATGAGATCCGCCCCTCCTCCATGAATGTCAAAGCTCTCACCAAGGTAGTGATAACTCATCGCCGAGCACTCTATATGCCACCCAGGCCGGCCACAACCCCATGGACTGGCCCAGGATGCCCCAAGCTTAATATCAAGATCAGTTGCTGGCTTCCATAACACAAAATCTCCAGAGTGTAACTTATTTACATCAATATCTACCCTACTCCCAGATAGCAGCTCCTTTACCTTCCGCCCCGATAGAATACCATACTGCTGGTAAGACTCTATGCTGAAATATACGGAACCGTTCTTGATGTAAGCGTGCCCCGCATCAATCAAGCGACCTATGATCTCTAGCATTGTATCTATCTCTGTAGTAGCTTTAGGCTCTATCGTGGGAGATAGACAATTTAGCGACTGCATGTCTTCGTGGAAGAACCTTGTGTATTTTTCTGTTATACAGTCAAGAGTCTCTCCACTCTCAGCGGCAGCATGGATAATCTTGTCGTCTATATCTGTAATGTTTCTGACGTACACAACTTTCGGATACAGCTCGCTCAAGAGCCGAAAAAGAACGTCGTATACCACAGCAGAGCGCGCATTTCCTATATGGGCGAGATCATAAACAGTTGGGCCACAGGCATACACCCTAACACATGATCTATCAATTGGCTCAAATGCCTGCTCCTTGCCACTGAGGGTGTCGTATAATTTCATCCCGTAAAAAATTTATAGACTAAAGAGAACATTCCCATAACCAGTTTAGGCCCCGCTATGATTACAACGGCAGTTACGGAAAGTCCAAAAAACGCACATAAAACTCCTATGGTCACCAAAACCCCATCCCTACTCAACACCCCAAGCGCGATGGCTGATATCCCCCATGCAGGGATAAAATTAGTCAACGGTAGGGGAATTGCGATAGATATAGCACATAGGAGACACACCAACGCCATGGCCCTCTCGCCAACCTCAGTAAAAATGAACAACATCCTAGGTCTAGTCCAGCGCTCCATCATCTTTAGAAACGGTGAAGTCTTCTCAACCACCAGTGCGAGAAAACTCCTCTTAAACGACTTCTGCTCCAAAAAATCCGGTAACCATGGCGTAGACATACCCCTGAGCATCTGTATAGAAAACAGCAGAAGTGGCAGCGACAATATGGTCGTGTACCCAGGAATAACAGGAATGGGGATGGAAAGAGGCAACGAAAAAAGCAAAATCAATATACCAAAGCCCCGATCTTGTAGTAATAGCTTCAACTCGCGTAGGGTAACAGTATCAGCACTGCCTTGGACGCTAACTTCTTCCAATATATCAGATACAGCTCTCCTGTCCCTATCAGCAGCCATAATAAATCCATAAGAAACTCAGGCCCTGGTATACGATATCACATGGCACGGACATGTATAGCGAAATTTGCACAGAAGCGTCACGCGAATCCCTCACCCCCTCAATCTTTCAAACACCACTATTCCCAAAGATGCACTACCGCTTTAGGGCGCCAGTGTGACTTTATGCAAAATTGGACAATTTGTACCTATACAAACAATATTTCCAAGTTTTCCAAATGAGCGCAGTTCCCATATGCGAGCGCAAAATTAGCCTTGGTTAGGAGTTATTATCACTTCTCCCCCTAAACGGTTTAGGAAGAGGGATATCAGGAACAGCAGAAGAATCTAACTTAATCAGGATGCTAGAGATAACACGATCTTTAAGCGATGCCTGGTCAGCGGTAACTTGGTTGCGCAGCTGTTGGTTATGCAACGGATTACATTCTACAAGACATGGTGTATTTGTTACGGCATCTACAAGCTTGACCAGTAGTTGGTGCTCTTGGGTGTCTAGCGGACTGCTGCACTGCGCCAATAGCTACTGCTTAGGACATGTAGCTGACGGCAACATTTGTGGAATAACTCAAGGTTGAATAGCGAGTCGCAGTATGGCTCACGCTGCTACTGGGGATTGCACGCAAGTTTTCATCCTTAAAGTCACACATAAGCTCTCCGCTAAGTACAAGTGACACAGGCGGTGCAATGTGCTACTAACCTTAATACTGCTAAAGGAAGTATTTCAGCCACACGCTTCAGATTTCTGCTGCGAAATCATCTACATTAGAGATACCAAAAGACTCCTGCAAAGTTTTTTTCATATGCTCGTGAAGGGGGGCCTTGACTTTGATATCATTATCAAATACTGTGAAAGCCATTTTCCAAGCATGTAAGTGCAACTGCGCAGGATCTTTTGTTGCGGGTTCTTTGCCATATTTGGTATCCCCAATGATTGGACAGCCAATTTGTGCCAAATGGATTCTTAACTGATGCTTCCTACCAGTGGCAGGGCTTAGTGCAAGTAACGCATTTTCACCATTGGCCTTAAGCAAGGAATACTGGGTTTGTGCATCTTGCAGTGAGGTGGAACATCTATCTTTATGCATGTTTTTCTTACGCAAAATTGGTAGATCGATAGTTCCGTTTTTTGTCTCAGGAATACCATAAGTAACTGCTAGATATTCTTTTTTTACTCTCCTATAGCGAAATTCTTCAGACAGCCTCCTTGCTATAGTGACACTGCGTGCCAAAACTAAGATTCCGGTCGTCGCTTTGTCTAGCCTATGTACAATAAACAACTCTTCTTCGCTTATCATCTTATCCAAGAGATCACATATGCTGATTCCCACGCAGGTGCCGCCTTGAACGTTTACACCTGCGGGCTTGTTAATGACAATAACATGTTCATTTTGATATATGACGCTCTCTTTTACTATCTTGGTGAGAGCTTCACATTGTTTTACTTGTATTTCTTTCTTTTTGGTTGCGATTTCATCAACGTTGTAAACACTCACGACGTCACCAGCTTTAACGCGTGCTGAAGACTTGGTTTTTTCTCCGTTTAATAGGATATGGCGCTTCCTTATTAACTTCTCTATCAAGGATTGCGTGATGCCTAACAGGATTCCCCGCACATACCTATCAAGCCGTACTTCATCTTTGCCCTCAACGAGGTACTCAGTTTTTTTCTTCACTGTTGTGCGGTAACCCCTGCCCAAGAAACGCCAGTAGATCGCTATTACTGGCACAAAGCAGGTTTCCTGTAATAGAAACATTACCCCTGCTTTCTTCGACAAAAAGCGTTGCCATTCCAGCTTTGTACTCCTGAACACCAGAGTATATTATTATGTCGTAACACGCGGAGCAAAGGTATGAAATGCCCAGAACTATTGACCCCATGGAACGCAATACTATATGGTTGGTGGCAAGTTTGCAGACAACATCCCTAACACCGGCGTCACCTGCCGTAAAGTCAAGCACCGCGGCGTTTACGCTTGTTTTATTAGTTACACGCAGTCTCGTGTATCTTCCGTGATTGCTTTCGACAAAAGCTCCAAAGCCTTTTTCGGCGTAATATGTTTCATTTAAAGCGGGGGCATCAACCACCGCCGCCACGACCTCACCATTTTTTACAAGTGCAACGGCTGTAGCAAAGTACGGTATGCCACTCATAAAGTTGGTTCTGCTATCTATTGGGCTAACAAACCAAAACATATCGCCCAAGGCAGCATCACCGTTCCTGGTGCCCTCAAAAAACATTCCCAGACCTTGTTTGTAGTAGCTGAGCTCCTCTCCAATAATCCTGCTCGATCTGGCGTACGCCGCACGTGTGAACTCACTTGCAGTGGTGTACGACGAATGCAGATACCTAACCTCATTAAAGTCCCGCATCAACCCTTTGGAGGACTTGCGTACCGCCTTAAGTATTACTCCTATGACCGGCGAAAACAGCGCTGCCATTGCTAATCTTTGGCCCTCTCATAATATGTATCATCGGGAGTGTATATGACAACTTTTTCTCCAACTTTGATAAAAGGTGGCACACTGACGCGTCGCCCATTCTCCAAAACCGCAGACTTATACGACGAAGACGCTGTTTGTCCCTTAATCACAGACTCGGCTTCAACCACCTCGAGGACAACATAATCAGGAACCTTTGCCGAGATCACTTCCCCTTTATGAAAGAGTAGTGTGAGAATCATATTTTCCTTCAAATACACGCTCTTCTCTCCCAGTAGCTCTATCGGTATCGAGATTTGCTCATAATTTTCTGTGTTCATGAGCGTAATCGAAGAAGAATCTCCAAAGATATACTGAAAACTCACTTCCTCCATGATAGCACGCTTTACGTTACCATCGGCTCTAAACCTTTCTTGATACTTAGCTCCGGTTTTGAGATTCTTGAGCTCTGCTTGGACGTACGCACCCCCCTTTCCAGGTTGAGTGTGCATGGTTTTAACCACTAAGTACAAAGCTCCATTGTGATCAAGAACCTGACCAGGCTTAATGTCATTACCCCTTTCAGCCATAGCCACCTCCATTTAGAGAATGTGAATTGTAAACACAAGGGCAATACAACTCAAGTAAAATTTAGGACCTTTCGCACATTTTCACTTGTAAGTCCTACACCAACAGTACTACTAAGCACTATAGAAATTGAAAACGAAATGCATGTCGCAACCTTTTAATAGATACAGACGCGCACTGTATGCATTCAATAAAAGGCAACGCAGAGCTCCTATCGAATAGTTAGCTCGTCGAATGCTTGAGAGTAAGCAGCAGCATACGTATAACCGAATTTTACAGCCATTCACAACACAAAAAGCCTTCTTAAGATAGACTGTGTTGGTGCCACATACAAATGTACCGAGTATTTTACCCATTAAGGCGCTACATGCCGGTTTTAGAATTCTTAATATTTGTTAAAAATTTCCTCTGCGACTCACTGAACCTGTTTTCCTCATTGCTTGGGAAAAGTAGACAACCGTTTTTCCTCGGTAATACACTAAATTGCCTTTAATTTTTTGACTTTCATTAATTTTTTAATAGAATGCCCACTCTTTTAGATAAGATGTTGGGACTATGAAAAAACAATTAAAAATATTTAGGAAAGGAAAGCATAAAGGAACAAAACGCAGTAAGACTAAAACACGAGACACTAGCCTATCACAGCAAGTCGGTGGTGCAAACAACCCTATACCTTCGGGTACAGAAAGTACTGGTTCTGTTGGCCATGATAGTACGGGGTATGTCGAAGCAAGTAGCCGTGCCGATACTGGTAGTAGAGCCGGCAGTGTACACGTCTATGCCGCTGAAGAAGATGAAGTAGACATACCTTCTTCGTGTGAAGGAGGATATGTTTCTTTTGGCGACATAGCGTCAGATTTGGATGAGCCAGGGCAAGAAGCTGAATCTGATTTGCCGCGGTCAAGTTCTACGCCGATCTATGAGCACCTAGATTTTGACTTTGACAATGAAGGGTCTCCTGAATCTAAAGGCTTGACTAACAAGCAAGAGCAAGATGATGCGCCCGAAGTGCCGAAGAAATCACCCGGTTTAAGACATCTTTCCACTGGAAGCGACGGATATTTGAAGCCGGTTAGTAAGAAGAAGAATCTCGGTAAGCAGGTAAGGGATTTTTTTAGAAATTTTGGGCAAGCTTTTGTTTCAGCATTCACAAGAAACAAAAACTCTCCTGCCAAAAGGAACCTATTTGACGACTTAATTATGGTTCCACCGAAATCGAATTCTAGCCGAGGTGTAGACGGCATTCCAGCTCAGGATCCCCCTTCGCCCACACATTCTAGTAATGGGAGCTCCTACATGGAGTTAGGGGAAAGTGCGCGTACCTACAGGATCCCGGCGCAAGGCGCTGTTCCAAGTACTGTAGGTCCTTCAGGTGCACAAACTGCAAGGCAAATTGACCTTCCTGAAGAGTATATGGTTACAACGACTGCGCAAATTCATCGTGATGGTGAGCCACAGCGTAGCGCTTTTGTAACTGGCTTTCGCCGCAGTGCAGGGAGATCAAATTCTGAGGGCTCATTTGCCCAGGAAATATTCAATGCTGTCGATGCTCTACCTATCAGGAATTCACTTACGTTTCTCGATGCACCTAATCCTTTTATTTCTTCAGAGCCTAGTTATACAAGTTCTGTCCCGTCACGTAAGGAACAGAGCATAGCGGATAGCCAAAGCGTAACCTCTGAAGCGGGTTCCCAGCAGCAGTCTTCTTCAGAGAAACCAAGTGTCGCTGTTAATCGCGGCATAGTTACAAGCGAATCTGCTTCTCTGGACCACCCCACACATATACATAACCCAGGTAATCCTATGAATGATCAGGCCATAATACCCTCCTCTAGCTCGGAAAAGAGGGAAGAAAAACTTGCTGGACGAGCTAGTACATTGCAAACACGTAGGTCTCCCCAAGTTGGTAGGTTGTCTCCGCAACTTTTAGATACTATCAGTGTAAGATTGTCCCTCAGCCGAGCTTTTTCTACGGGTGAAAGCCAAAAAGACATAGCAAAAAGTACTGCACAGCACTCTCCTGGAGTGATGGGGGCACTTCAAAAGGTAAAAGTGTTTAGCAGGTTTTCTGACACTCAAAGCACGAGTGGTGTGGCGGCTGCTTCTACTGCATCGGTAAGTGAAGCGGGACCTTCTACTATAAAAAAGAATGCAGCAAAAAGTGCTGCTACAGAATCTACAAAAGCTGTAGGAGTTTTCCAAAGGTTATTAGGTAGATCTGCTAATGCTAAAGGTCTGAAGGTCATAATACCAGTGACTCAAGCTTCAACACCATCTCCTGAAATTCGGGTACCTTCCCTTGCTGACCTCCTTGAAGGTAGGAAAAATCTTAAGTCAGTATCCGGATCAAGTTCAGGAAGCGTATTTCAACAAGAGGAACCTATATACGCTAGATCAACTAAAAGTAGCTCTTCTTCCAGTTCAAATAGCGTGTCATCCCCTTCGGACAACGAAGATGTAGCCCCAGATTTGCCTCCACGTCCATTTTTCGATGCCCAACAAACATCAAAGAAAGAAGAGGAAGCAGCAAGAGCAGGATCTCCACTTTCAGAAAGAGCAGTATTTCTGGATGTAAGTACCCAAAAAGTGCAAGAGTCTGAAGCAAAAGCAGCGAGTGAATCTTCGGTAAGCAGAGCTGCTACGATCACCAGGAGTATTTCTCCAGTGCGTTTACTTGAGACAAAAAAGAAGGCCCCAGCTGTTAAGCCTCCTGTTGCTCCAAAGAGCGCATCTGTAGCGGCTGCAACATTTACTCCAGCACAACGCGCAATGCATGCCTTTAGCAGTTTTGCAAGTCTTGCAAGTACTTCTGCTGAAACGAAGCAGACGCAGCCTGCCACTTTTAACCCAGTCGTTATTGCTCGGAGCCCTGCTTTGAGTGTCCCGAATTTGTCTGGCTCCTCACTGCAGTCTTGCACTCCTTCGCTAGTTAAACTTGTTGCTGCTAAACCAAGTGAGCCTGCCAGGAGCCCCTCTCCTGCAAGCCCCACTAAGTTCAGAACAGAAGTCTCTATACAGCTTGATTCAGCTTCCAGACCAAGAGTGCCTTCTGCCAGCCCTTCCTCTAGCACAGTTTCGGTGCGTGAACAAGTATCAAACAAGCCTACAGTTTCTGCGGCAACTGCTGGTAAAGGAAAGGAAATGCACGCTCTGGCTGGGGTAAAACGTTCTACAAGAGTTATGAAAAACGCATCTCCTGGGATTAAACGCAGTGTAGAGATGTTATTGAACGGTGCTGAGAAGAGTGCAGCAACTGTTTCTTCTCCCAATAACTCAGTAAACTCTGGAAGTGCGCTTAAGATGTTTGCGACTGATTTTACTCAAAACAAACCGAGTGTTCCAGCGGAGCACATGCCTTCAGCGGCTAATTTCGCTGTCATTCGCATGGTAAAAAACTCTATGAAAGCCAATGACGATCGTGAAACTCTGTTTGCATCGAGGAAAAGCGTTGACCTTACTGTGAAAAGTATAGAGAGCCGCTTGCAAGCTGAGCGTGACAACGTTTCTGGCGCAGGAAATGTGAGACATTCTATGGGTAATCACTCGATCAACGCTTCTATGCAGAGGAAGTCTCCTCAACGTCACGGTGAAGTATCGGTGGGCCACGTTGATGCACTGGTACGCAAATTTAGTTCCCCTAAACGTTCTAGGGTTGGGGAACTAGTTCAGAAGTTTGAAGGAAAGCATAGTTCCGCTATCGCTTCAGAAACTTCTAAGCAACAACGCGGTAGATAAGGCTACTTCAGACTAAGCGGCATTAACGCCCGCAACTAACGAGCCGCGTGGCATTTGTCCAAGGGACTGGCCACGCGGTTTTTCCTTAATTTGATACACAAATAACAAAGGTACACTTGCAAGAATCATAAGCTCCTACGGCCCTCATTCTAGTATGTATACTGATATTCTTTCTTTCAAATGCCTCTTAAGTGTTCATTCCCTAATGGTATTTCTTCATTTTCCTAGTTGAAGCCTATCGTAGTGCGTAGAGACACATTGCATTGTCTACTCAGGCCAGGGAGGTAGGGTGTTTTTATAGCACTGCTATCCATCTTCTCAGACCAATACCATCTTGCTTATCTTTGCGGATGTTGTTGCAGTGTTCTTGATACACCTGATATAATCTTGGCAGTAAACCCAAGGTCTTTCTCCGTGCGTATCTCAACTTCAACGTGGGCTAATTTTTAATGCCGAATTTGACGCCAGCAGACCTTTATTCCGTCGATGGACTGATCAAAGTTGATCAAAAGTTCTTGGCTGATGTGGAAAATCATTGTCCGGACCTGTTTCAAAAGCTTTTAGACGCACGCAGTTCAGCCAGCGGTGACTCCTCCTTGATAATAGAGCTGGCGCATCTCCTTGAAAGATTCATAGCGAAAATGTTCAAAATAGAAGCCGAAGTAGATGAGGGACAATGCCTAAATAGAGAGTTTCTCGCACTGTATAAGTGCAAGAGAAATTTTGTTCAGCGCTATGCTACTAGGAAATATCCCAACATTTTGCAAATAAACTTGAGTTTCAGTGAGATTACTTATGCGCTGGCGCAGCTTCTTGAGACTAGTCCATCCGCTGTGAGCGAGGATATATTCGTCAAAAAGGTAAATCTGTGGATGGAAGATCCTGAGCGATATTCTGACAGTTTGGATATAGCCGCACAGTATGCCGTACACATGGTGCATAGCGGAGGTGGATCCTTACTGTTTCAGGTGCCCAAACAATACGATAAAGATAACCTTGTGCCATTGGAAAAAAAGGATTTGGTAGACGGCTTCCCTGTACACACTGCGAGCCGGAAAATACTCAAGCAACGTACCGGGTTTGCCACTGCTAAGACTCCCACCGCATATCAGGCGCTAAACGAGGTGCATTACTGTATATTTTGCCATAAACAAAAGCGTGACAGCTGCTCTCGTGGTATGGTGGATCGAGATGGCAGCATTAAACGGTCGGGGCTCAACGTACCCATGATTGGCTGCCCTTTAAAAGTCAAAGTATCCGAAACTAACTTACTAAAAAGCCAAGGATTAGTGATAGCCCCTTTGGCGGTAATCGCGATTGATAACCCTATGTGCGTCATGACAGGCCACAGAATCTGTAATGACTGCACCAGGGCTTGTATATACCAGAAGCAACAGCAGGTAGATGTTCCTTCTATTGAAACCCATGTTTTAGATAGTGTCCTAAATTTGCCCTATGGGTTTGAAATCTACTCTCTGTTTACCCGGTGGAACCCTCTATCCTTTTCCAACACTTTACCTAAACAGCCCACAGGTAAGAACGTGCTTGTTGTGGGGCTGGGCCCCGCAGGCATAGGTATTTCCCATTATTTGCTCAATGAAGGGCATAATGTCATAGCGGTAGATGGCCTGAAAATCGATCCGTTGCCTGTACATCTTTCAGGTGTCTCACGTAGTAGTGAAAAAACGTCATTTACCCTGATAAAAAATGCAAAAACAGAAATTTTTGAGAACTTGGAGGAGCGATTATCCTATGGTTTTGGTGGGGTATCAGAATATGGAATCACGGCAAGATGGAACAAAAATTATCTCAAGGTTGCGCGCATGCTGCTGGAGAGAAGGTACCATTTTGCCGCGTACGGGGGTATTCGGTTAGGGAGTACGCTGAGCACGCAGGATGCGTTTTCCATGGGGTTCCATCATATAGCGCTGGCCACAGGTGCCGGGGGGCCTAAAATACCTATGTGCAAAAACATGTTGGCAAAAGGCGTGATGACGGCTTCGTCATTTTTGATGGCATTACATTTGGGGAATGCGCCGCACAAATCTTCGATATCAGGGCTCCAAATTCGCTTTCCTGCTGTAGTAGTCGGAGGCGGCTTAACAGCAGTTGATGCAGCAACTGAACTGCTTGCTTACTATCCAATACAGGTTGAGAGATTCCTTGAGAGATACGAGGAACTGTCACAAAACTGCTATCAAGGGACCCTTGAAGGCGATTGGACTGAAGAAGAGGTGGAGATTTTTGGTGAATTCCTAACACACGCACGACAAATAAGACATGAAAAAGAATTGGCAACCAGAGAGGGTAGGGCACCTAGAATATTAGAGCTATTACAGAAATGGGGAGGGGTGACCATTGTTTACAGAAGTGGTTTAAATTCTTCAACTGCTTACCGGCTAAATAGTGACGAATTAACACACGCCATGTCGGAGGGAATATATTTCGCAGAAAACCTGCAGCTCGATGAGATCCTGGTCAACAAATACAAATCTGCGGTGGGAATACAAGTGATTGATCGGAACAACGGGAAAAGGTTCGTTCCCGCAAAGTGTGTTGTTATTGCTATAGGAACTAATGAAAACTCGGTGACTTTAGAAGAAAGTAGGGCGCACAGCAGAGAATTCCAATGTGGTTGTGCTGCAAGTGATTTGATACTCGACGAAAACAGTTTCTATCTTTCAAGTGAAAAAACTATAAGTGCCTTTGGTGACATCCATCCCTATTATAAAGGTAGCGTAGTAAAGGCGCTTGCCAGTGCGAAGAACGGCTATTTGGGAATATCTCAAGCACTGGAACAGTGCGAATCATCTTCTAATAACGAAGAGTTTTTCGCAAAAATAACACAGCTCTTTGGCGCCAAGGTGGTTGCTGCTACAAAGCTAGCAGATAAGATAATGGAGATAAGGATACATGCGCCCTTGGCGGCAGCAAACTTCAAGCCTGGACAGTTCTATAGAATGCAAAGTATAGGGAGAGATAATTACCTAGATATGGACATGGAATGCGTTGCGGTGACAGGGACTTCTGTTGATAGGGAAGAAGGCACAGTCTCTGTGGTGGTGCTGGATGTCGGGGTTTCATCACGTCTTTGTAATAATCTGCAGCCTGGCCAGTTGGTCAGCCTAATGGGGCCAACAGGCTCTCCTACCTATATACCGACAGCAGAGAACGTCATGCTGATTGGTGGCGGTGTTGGTAATGCTGCACTCTTCTCCATAGGGGAGTCAATGATGTCACATGGCTGTAAAGTCTTGTTTTTTGCGGGATTTAAGACACAGAGCAGTGTATTTGGTACGCAACAAGTGAAGGCAGCTTCTAATGCAGCAGTATGGTGCTGCGAAAAAGGCGTCGTAGCGCTTTCGCGTTCTCAAGATTTGTTCTATCAAGGAAATGTAATTGAAGCGATTACAGAGTACAGCCAAGACTGTAGAGCGAAAATAAAGCTAGATTCCATTGATCGGGTGATCATGGTAGGGTCTAGCGGCATGATGTCAGCAATAAAAAATTGTATGACTGGCAAGCTAAAAAGTGCCTTCAAAGAAGATATAAGATTGATAGCTTCCATAAATTCTCCCATGCAGTGCATGATGAAGGAAATTTGTGGTCAGTGCATTCAAAGGCATGTAGATCCCGGCACAGGAGAGGAAAGTTTTCTCTACAGCTGCGTCAATCAGGATCAGTGTGCTCGAAGGGTGGACTTTGATTTCTTGCGAAATCGACTGGCGCAGAACAGTGTGTTGGAGAAGAGCACTTCCTTATGGGTGAACCATTGTATAGAAAACGCTAAAGAGGGCTGCTAGGAGTTTTCCGGTTTAAGTTGTATGAAAAGGAGCCTGACTATGGGGTGCAGTATCTTTTTGTGAGGCACTATAAAGCCGCGCTTCGATGCAGGCGTTTGGCAGGCTCTAGGCGGTCAATGATTTCCGAGTGTGCTAGTGCTGATCTTAGGCACTAACAATCACCTATCCATGGCGTTGTTGAGCGCATGTATCTATTCGGCACTGAGAACGGATATGTGGTCGTGGTGTTCAACATGTATTCCAGCTAGTCCATGCAGTTTTGTCCTTTTTCCTATAATCTTAGATTACCAGTCCTTTACCATACTACCTTTATTGGTTGCTTAGTGTAAAAAAGGCATGGTGCCAAAAGATGAATTGCAATTTTGGTGACAAGTTCCTACAATCTGCATGTTTCAAGTAGACGGCGGTTTGTTATGTGTTTTCCCAGTATTCATAAGCAAGGGTACCCATTTATAGGTATAGCGTTTCTCCTTTCATGTGCGGGGTTTTCTGTTTCTTTTGGACTTGGGGTAGTATTCCTTTTTGCCACCGTCTTGTTTGTGCTCTTTTTCCGTGATCCTGAGCGTGTTATACCATCAAATGATGCACTTATAGTGAGTCCTGCAGATGGGGTTGTGACTTCGATATCCGAGGTGGAGTCTCCAATAGGGCAGGGTACTATGGTGACCAGGGTTGGTATTTTTCTTAGCGTCCTTGATGTTCATGTCAATCGTGTGCCAGTATCTGGGGTGGTGAAATCGGTTGAATATCGGCCTGGGAAGTTCTCCCCTGCTTATACTGACGGCGCATGCCATGACAAGGAAATGGTGCGTACGGTTATCGAATCTTCTGTGGGGACGCACGGCATAGTAGTTGAACAAATTGCTGGGGTAATAGCAAGGCGTATAGTATGTGACTTGAAAGCTGAAGGCCACGCCCAACTTGGTGTTAGGATGGGTATAATAAGGTTTGGTAGCCGGATGAATGTTTATGTTCCCAGTGACATGCCCATTTTTGTGACGGAAGGGCAGACTGTTGTAGCTGGTGAAACCATAATATCTGACTTGAGCGCACGCCAGCAGCAGCCCGCTGGCCAGAAGGCCGAGAAGACAAAAGCGTAAATTGTTTGTGTTGCGTGAATTAACGTTATAATAACGGCTCCTAACGAGTGTTGTGGTGGTTGTCTCATGGGCAGTGGGAATTCGAGGGATAAGAGCAGTGATGGTTATTTGCCCCTGGTCAGGTTGCTTCCTAGTGTTGTCACGATGCTTGGTTTGTGTTCCGGCCTTGCTTCCGTAAAGTGTGCTTTCACCGGTCAGTGGGAAGCAGCGATGGTGTTCATAATAGTCGCCGTTTTCATGGATACTATTGACGGCAGGATAGCCCGGTTGCTTAATTCCACCACTGACTTTGGCGCGCATCTGGATTCCTTTGCTGACTTCTTAAGCTTTGGTGTTGCACCTGCCTTCCTTCTTTACTTTTGGGTGTTGCGTAGTGTAAAAATCGTGGGTTGGGTCTTGGTCATGGTATACGTTGTATGTGTTGCCATTAGACTGGCCCGTTTTAACGTGTCACTTTGTGAGGATGATCATCAGGAATGGAAGAAGCACTTTTTCGTAGGTGTTCCCGCGCCCATGGGTGCTATGCTTGTTTTAGTGCCTGTTATGCTGACCTTTTGGGATGCGGGTATTCTGTGGTCTTCTGACTTACTGGAATATAAGAACTGGATTGCATTGTATTTTGCAGCTGTGGCGTTTCTCCTGGTTAGTAGGATTCCCACGGTGTCGGCAAAGCACACTAGGATTCCCAAGAAATGGGCTTACTTAGTCATCATGTTGCTAGCGGTATTGCTCATATTGACAGTAACCAACCCATGGATCACTTTACCGATTATGTGCCTTATGTATTTTGTGTCAGTCCCGATAGGCAGCGCTTATTACATGTACATAAGCTCAAGGTGCACTCGCCTTAAGACTGACCTGTAGCAACTGTGATTTATTTGATTCGTTAATGCCTCTGTGCTGGTAGTGGCTATGAACGAAGGGATTTGGTGTAACAGTTGGAAGAAATTTCTTGAATTTCGGCGAAAACATGGTGGCCCTCTTGTAATGCTACATGCGCACATAAGCCTGCGTTTTTTGTGCTCTCAATATGTTATGCAGCTTTATGACAGCCATAATTTTCTGCAATATGGTGTCATAAAGTTCAGCGTGAAAACAAAAAAGCGCTTTCCCGAGAGAAAACCCATGGTGCGCGTTTTTACGGTCAGTAATGACAGAACATCGTATGGCATTCATTAGATCACAAAGTCTGGGCACAAGACGCGTAATGCAGCGCGGCATCGGATTGATCTCATGCTATAGCAAGCTTATGGGTCAAAAACGAAAAGCCAATTAGTATTGGGCCATGAGCAACACATGGTAAATGTATTGCACTCCGAGGAAAAGTGTCGAAAGACGACTACAAGTCTAGAAACTTTCTACTGGGTGAGGCAAAGTGCCGCTCTGCCGCAACGTTGTTATTCTTGCATGAAATGCAAAACATGGGAGCAAAATTCTGGCAATTAAAATTCTGCTTGGCGAGAAACTAAACGCTCATGTGCCATCATAACACGATATTTTAGTATGTCGTGTTCGATGATAAAATTTCTACTGTTACCTGCCAGTGTAGGAGTATTGTGCTGTTACTATCCCCAAAGGCTCTATAAAAATCCGCAATGGAATGCGCTTATCCGTATTGCTTTGTGAAGTATTATGTGGTAGCGTGTTACTTCCGGTTGTGCGCTGTTCAGCGTGCTCTGAAGTCAATCACATAGCGTTGTTTATATGTCGGAAGCTCGTAGTTTAATCCTTGCCGTTGTTGCATCCGTAGCTATCATGCTGGGGTGGAAATTTATTCATGCAAAGTTTTTCGAGGTAAAGGACAAGCAAGTAAGCTCCTGGGAGGCTGAGTCTGTTGTTCCAGAGGTGGAAGATCTTGTAGAGTACAAGCCCCGTAGTGAAACTGTTGGCGCAAGTCCTCGAGTGCATTTACAGAACGAAAAGATACATGCATCAGTTGCCTTAAAAGGGGCGCAAATAGATGATGTAGAACTGAAGAAGTACCTGAATAGCCTCGACGAGGACTCCGGTAACGTGCTTCTATTATCGCCTGAGGGCTCGGAAGAGAATGCGCTGGTTGAATTTGGGTGGGTGGATCCTAAGCACGAGATAAAATTGCCTAACCGTGATTCTGTATGGGCCGTAGAGGGGAGTTCTAATGACGGCAGCTTTGCGCTGCGTTGGGACAACGGAGCGGGGTTGGTGTTCAGACTGAAGTTCCAATTAGATTCTGACTACATGCTAACTGTAGTGCAGGAAGTTGAGAACAATAACGATCAAAGCGTGCAGCTTGCTTATTATGGAAGGATAAATCGGGCTCGTGATGCAAGTAAGAAATCCTTTTGGCTTTCTCATGAAGGAGCTATTGGTAGCTTTGCAAATGGCGTGAAGGAGTGGACATATAAAGACATTGAAGAGGCAAGTAGTATCCGCATCAGTGGTGTGTCTCGTGAAGATTCTGGAAGAAGTTGGATCGGCTTTGCTGATAAATACTGGTTTGCTGCTCTGATTCCGTCAAATGATCGCGATAGTAAGACAGCTTTTCGAACTCAGCATTTGAGAAAGTCTGATGAACACCGCTTCCAGGTGGATTTCAGTAGGTCTCATGGGGTGATTAAGCCTGGCCACAGTGTTTCGGCGACGACTTATTTATATTTAGGGGCGAAAGAGCTGTCGTTATTGGATAAGTACAGAACCGAGCTCAATATCCCGCTGCTGGACAAGGCGGTAGACTTCGGAGTGCTATACTTCATTACTAAGCCTGTTTTTCTATTGCTGGCATATTTTAACAAAATATTCGGCAACTTTGGTCTTGCCATTGTGATGCTTACTATCACCATCAAGTTGATTGTTTTTCCGCTCTCTACCAGGTCATACACGTCTATGTTCAAGCTCAGAAAGCTCCAGCCTGAGATAAGCAGAATAAAGGAGCTGTACAAATCTGATGATCTAAGAGTGAGCAAGGAAATTGCGGCTTTGTTTAAAAAGCACAAGGTTAGCCCGTTTTCTGGCTTTTTGCCGATACTTGTGCAGATACCGGTGTTTTTTGCTCTGTATAAGGTATTGTTTGTCACTATCGAGATGCGACATGCGCCGTTGTTTGCGTGGATTAAGGATCTTTCGAGCCCAGATTCGGCTAATTTTTTGAATCTGTTTGGGATGATTCCTTTCCAGCCCCCGATAGTTGTGGGGGTGTTACCAGTTTTGCTTGGTGTTACAATGATTTTGCAACAGAAGGTCATGCAGCAAGATCAGGCATCTCTTGATGGCTATGGTGTTATGAAATTTTTGCCCTATATTTTTATATTTATATTCTCATCTTTTCCCTCGGGACTTGTGTTATACTGGACCTGCAGTAATATACTCACGATAGTACAACAGCTTGTTATTCGTCGTTTCGTGTGCAAAGGGGTGTCCCTGGGTGGTTAAGCTTCTTACTGAGGGGTGTTGTTATGCATAGCGAGTTAAATGTTCTTCTCATAGTAGGCAGGTTTTACGATGATATATGCGACATGCTTGTCGATGGTGCCGTTTCCGCGCTAAAGTCTAAAAATTCAGAAATTAAGCACGAAGTGATTAATGTTCCGGGGGCGTTCGAAATTCCCGCGGCGTTGTCTTTCGCAATCATGAGCGATAAGGAGAGTTATGATGGCTATGTAGCGCTGGGTTGTGTACTGAAGGGGCTCACGGAGCATAACACTCACGTCTCGACCTCTGTATATTCTGCTATTAGAGATATAGCTATTCACCATGCAGTACCTTTAGGAATGGGTGTGATAACTGCTGATAGTCGCGAATTAGCTTGGGAAAGGGCTAGAAAAAATGGTCGCAACGTGGGAGGGATAGCTGCTGAAGCTATGTTGCGGATGGTTGAGCTTCATAGAAGATTTTTGGGCTGAAGAATGGAAGCTGCTGGAGAAAGTATTGATGACAATATGACGCCGTGGTACTGTGGGCGGACGGTTGCAAGGTTTTTGGCTGTGCAGGGTGCTTACTCGATGTCTTTTAGCGAATTGACCGCTTTTGATGTTGACGACATGGTGGGCTACCTGTGCGAGATGCGAAGTGTCATGGAGCTGAAGAGGGTTGATAGGAAAATGCTCTCGAGGCTTCTTTTGTTTCTTGTGGAAAACGTTGAAAGTGTTGATGTTCTGATAAAAGCGAATATTAGCGATAAGTGGTCTCTGGAAAGGGTGAATCTGATAAGTCTTGCAATAATAAGAGCTGGCGTGAGTGAGTTGCTATGTCTGAACACCAATGAATGCATAGTGATAAATGAGTATGCAGGAATAGCTGCTGCAGTGCTAGAAGATGGCGAAGTTAACTTCGTCAATGCCATTTTGAACAAGGCAAAAACGGTACGTGGTATACACGAAGTTGTCAAAAATTTTGATGCTGGTGAAGTTTCAAGTATGGGGGAAGGCGCAGCAGATGCGGGTTCTTCTCTGAGCGATAATCCTGAATCTGCAGCGTGCATAAGTTTAACTGATTCACTGACTATGGGTTGCTAGTTTATAGCTAAATAGGGTAAGGCTTATCATGGCAAAGGGGGTCATAAGCATACGGGGCGCACGGGTCCATAACCTGAAAAACATAGACGTTGATCTGCCCAAGAACAAACTTATCGTGATAACCGGTGTCAGTGGCTCTGGAAAATCAAGCCTGGCTTTTGACACATTGTATGCTGAAGGGCAGAGGAGATATGTTGAGAGTATTTCCTCTTATCCAAGGCAATTCATGAACCTGCATGAAAAACCGGATGTGGATTCCATTGATGGGTTGTCGCCTGCGATATCTGTGAGTCAAAAATCCTCGACTAAGAATCCTAGGTCTACTGTAGCCACATCAACGGAAATCCACGATTACTTGCGGCTGATGTTTGCCAGGGTTGGCGTACCGCATTCTCCTCATACTAATCAGCCTATCGTCAAGTTCACTCCTACACAAATTATTAGGGAGATCTCAGGTTTGCCAATCGGGGCTAAGGTTCTTCTACTAGCTCCTACGGGGAGCAAACAACCCATAGAAAATTCCAATGTGATTTCAAAAATAAAAAAGTTGGGCTACGTTAGGATTCGCATAGATGGCATAGTATATGATGTTAACGAGCTTCCGGAATTGGATGCAGCCCAACAGTATGATATCTCGGTTGTGGTTGATAGGCTTATTATCAATGGTGAAAAATCCAATCGCATAGCTTCAAGCGTTGAGAGTGCTTTGTCCTTGGGCAACGGTGTACTCCAGGCAGAAATAGTGGAGCTGCCCGATGACTATGTCGGAGAGGAATACGCACCTGAACAAACGCTAACATACTCAGAGCGTTTTATATGCCCAGACAGCGGATTTAGTGTAGGGATTGTCGAGCCTAAGCTTTTTTCCTTCAACACAGTAGGAAGTGCATGCCAGTATTGTCATGGGTTGGGAAAGAGTCGCTCAATCGATGTAGATTTGCTGGTTCCTGATGTTGAGTTATCCGTTGTCGAGGGTGCGTTGGATCCATTGGGGCCGTTGCGTTCTACTTGCTATGCGTCATGTGAGTCTGCTTTTGTTCGCAGATGTTGGGATGAAGTGGTCTCTATATCAAAAAAGTTTAACGTAGATTTGTCTGTTCCCTGGCGCAGTTTGCTTCCTAAACATCGCAATCTGGTGTTGTTCGGTAATGAGGAGGGCACTCTTGATTCAGGTCAAATTTATAACTTTTGCGGAGTTGTTGGGCTGCTGAGCGAAGCGGAAAACATTGTCGTAGAAAAAATTTCTGAAAGGTACTCTGTATCAAGTAAGTGTCCAAACTGTGCGGGATTTAGGCTATCCCCTCAGGCACTGGCGGTAAGGGTAGCTTCCTTGCACATCGGGGAAGTTTGCGCGATGACCGTAAATGAGGCAATTGCATGGTGCAAATCGCTGCATACTAAATTGTCAGAGTTTGATGCCAAGATTTGCTCTAGACTCCTGGATGAGATCATTAGGAGACTTACGTTTTTGTCGAACGTTGGACTTGGCTATCTAACACTTGATAGAGAGTCGAGGTCATTATCTGGGGGAGAAAGTCAGCGAATCAAGCTGGCATCGCAGATTGGTTCAAGTCTGACAGGAGTACTGTATGTGCTTGATGAACCTTCTATAGGGCTTCATCAGCGTGACAATACGCTGTTGATAGAAACATTGAAAAACCTGCGTGATCTGGAAAATACAGTAGTAGTTATCGAGCATGACGAAGAGACCATGAAGAATGCCGACCACATAGTTGATGTAGGTCCTGGTGCTGGAGTTCATGGTGGGGAAATCATTGCAGAAGGCACCATGGAAGACATGATAGCAAGCCCTGCTAGCATTACTGGTAAGTACCTCAGTGGCGAGTTATACATTCCGGCTTCAGAGTGCAGTAAGACATTTGAGAGCTGGATAAAAATAAAAGGTGCACGGAAAAACAACCTAAGAAATGTCGATGTTGCTATCCCAATAGGGGGCTTTACTTGTGTTACCGGCGTATCAGGTAGTGGCAAATCAAGTCTCATAGGGGACGTACTTTATCAGTATGCTTTGAATAAGATATACGGGGTACCTCAAGCGCCTCCGGAGTGCTCTTCTATATTGGGGCTGGAGAATATAGATAAAGTAATAGAAATAGATCAGTCACCAATTGGCAGAACACCTGCTTCTAATCCCGCAACGTATGTTGGCTTGTTTACACATATTAGGTCGTGGTTTGCAGGGCTGCCTGTGGCAAAATCGCGGGGATACACTATGGGGCGATTTTCTTTCAATGCTAAGGGTGGAAGGTGCGAAGCGTGCAAAGGGGATATGTATGTCAAAATCGAAATGCACTTTCTTCCGGATATGTATATAAAATGCGAAGAGTGCCAAGGCTTGCGATATAACCAGGAGACCCTGGAGGTGACTTACAAGGGAAAATCTATAGCTGATGTTTTGGAGATGACAGTAGATCAGGCACTGGAGTTTTTCAGCGCGATCCCCCTCATTCGTGAAAAGCTGGAGTCTCTGCAGAGCGTGGGCATGGGGTATATAAAAATTGGTCAGCCATCAACAACTCTTTCTGGTGGGGAATCCCAAAGGATCAAAATGTCCAAAGAACTCTCGAAACGTTCTACAGGCAACACGCTGTATATTTTGGATGAACCCACTACTGGGTTGCACATAGCTGACATTAGTAATCTTCTGAAAATTTTGCATCGTCTCGCAGAAATGGGAAATACTGTTGTGGTGATTGAGCATAACTTGCATGTGATAAAAACTGCCGACTACATCATAGACATCGGGCCGGATGGTGGAGTTAATGGGGGTCAAGTTGTTGGCTATGGATCACCGCGTGATCTCGTGAAGAACTACCCACAAAGCATTACAGCGCAGTATCTGGCGCCGTATCTTGAAGGGCATTCAATGGTCTGAAGCGATGTGAGTATCATGTGGTTCTTTAATTCTCACGGGGCGAAGTATGTGGATCGTTGTGAGTAGTAAGCACCATAGGAATCGCTACTGTCTGAGTAGGGGTATGGCATGTGTCTATAGCCAGACTCCCACCTGTTGCTAGTGACCCATAAAACAATATTTTCAAGTTGTGTCAACAAGTGGGGTTAAGCTTGCAAAAGGTGTTAAGTATGCAAATTGCGGCATCATATCCAAGCGCTGATATCCCGTTACAATCCATTATGAGTAGAACGATATATGCAGGTCACTCCCATCGTAAGTCGTATAGGTACAAATAATGCCGATAAATATCGGCTCTGTTTTCAGCTGTTACGGAAACTAACAGTGTGCAGCGGCTTTGAAGACGCTGGTGTGTCAGTGATTAAATGCTGTGAGACTGCTATGTGAGCGTGTAATCCGCTATGTCTCAGGATATGAGTACACATTAGGATAGGAATAAATACCACTTATTTTAGTAGACAACGCGCGAAGGGCTGACAAGTTTTGTATTCTAGTGGACTACACTTCATGTCCACTAAAACCCTATTTAATGCAGAGGAACTAGATACGACAACTGTAGGCATAATATGGCTGCTAACATTGAAAAATGCCGGTTATGCAAAGGAGAGCTTGTGCTGATGTGGTCATAATTATGCTTAATCAACGCGCCTATTATCACGCATTTACCTTTCATTGAGACGAGCACAACGCCTGATGGAAACTGCTCACTCACGAAGTTCACAATCGTCGTTATCACCAAGCCGTGCTTTTTACTACTGTTGCGCTCAAAGATTTAGCGACCGAGTTGCGTTTGTTTCTATCATGAAATCTAGTATTGTTGCCGCGTGCATAAGCAGCTAATTACCTTCTGCTAGGCACATGTGATGTAGGTTGCAGATTTTGTTGCGAAATTTATCTCAAGGAGACGTAACACGGTGCCGCAACGGGTTTGTTGTTTTAGCACATCTGCAATGTCAAAACCGTGCTCAGCGCGTTCTAACGCCTTTAGGTAGTAGTTACGATTGATTGCAAGTTTTATTAACAACTTAGGACTATGCTTTCTATATTTCGGGCTAAAGTTGTAGAAGACTACTAATTGTCTGTGAAGTTAGAAAAAGTACATGTATCTTTGGAAAATTGACATTTTAAAATAAATTTGTAACAATTCGCGATATACCGTGGATAGTATTGATGTGTTCGATGTTGGTGAGTATTCCTACGTCCTAGTTTTCTGTACGCTCGCCGCCTTGTTATCTTCGCTTTTCGCAGTTTTGCCGATTTTCTTGGCTAGACGTAGGGATTCAGTGGAGAAGTTGGTTCCCTATGAATGCGGTTTTGACAAGAAAGAAGGGGCAAGTTCTGTTTTTGATATTAAATTCTGCGTGGTTGGCATTCTTTTCGTAATCTTCGATATAGAAGTCACCTTTCGCCTCACTAACAGGTGTACTATGTTTGGATATTTTCTCACCACCTTCTGTACGTACGACTGGCTGTAGCTAAACGATATTTGCTTTAAATACCTACTCAAAGCCCTATACGCCGTGTTAACCAAAGATTGCAGGAGTGTACTTCACAGGGCAAAGTTACGGCACAAGACACCCTCATCGTCGATTTTAAGAGCTAATTTTAACAGTAACGCCCTTAATTACCCCCTCGAATACGGAATTTTCCTATAGAACCATTTGCAAGAAAAATTCTCCTATCCGCATTAAGCCTTGGATAGCAAATTGAATGCGGCTGTCTCAGTCTTTATGTTTGTTGATATGTTGTACTTCCAGGAAAACCTGATAGAATCTCGTCTCCGTTATTATTGGTATTGTTGTGATAGTAGACTCGCACTGTCATTTGAATTATTACGATCCAGAGAACGTCAAAGATGTAGTGGATAGCGCCGTCGCAAAGGGTGTCATGGTAATGCAGACTGTGTGCACCACGATGAGTGATTTTCCAGCTATTCTTGCGATAGCAAATACCTACGAATGTGTCTTTGCTTCGGTAGGGGTTCATCCCTGTAATAGTGCAAAAGGTGAGTTTGTTTCAACAGAAGATTTACTCGAGTATACAAAGAATGCAAAAGTGATAGGAATAGGAGAGACTGGGCTCGACTTTTATAGGTGCGATGATGGAATAGAAGCTCAAGAAAAAAGTTTTGTGGCACACATTGCTGCGGCCCGTATCTCTGCTTTGCCGGTGATAATACATTCGAGAAACGCCGACACTCGGATGGCTGAAGTGTGTGAATACGAAATGAAATCTGGGAATTTTAGAGGCGTGATGCACTGTTTTGCTTCTTCAATTGAGCTGGCAAGAAAGGCATTGGATATAGGTTTGTACATATCCTTTTCTGGAATCCTTACATTCAAAAATGCGGGTTTCCTTAGAGATATTGCAAAGTTTGTTCCCAAAGACAGGGTAGTCGTCGAAACTGACTCTCCGTATTTGTGTCCGGAACCACATAGGGGAAAACAAAACACTCCTGAGATGACTAGGTTTGTGGTAGAATGCCTCGCTGAAATCTGGGGCGAGCCTTTTGATGTCGTAGGTGAAATGACGACCCAGAATTTCTTCACCCTTTTTGATAGATGTAACTATGAGTGCCATGCGTAGAAGTACTAACCCAATAATTTGCGCTCTTGATACCACAGATTTTGATACGGCCACGAGTTTAGCCAGGGTCCTAGCAGGTAAGGTAGCAATGGTCAAGTTGGGCTTGGGGTTTTTTATTGCCCATGGAATACCAGGAGTCCGGCGGATTTTGGATCTGGGAGTAAAGGTATTTCTAGATCTTAAATTGCATGATATTCCAAACACTGTAAATTCCGCCATAGAGTCCATAAGGGACTTGGATGTGGAGATGCTGACCATCCACGTAAATGGCGGAAGAAACATGATAAAAGGAGCTGTAGACCTTTTAAAAGGTAGCGGCGTTCTACCTGTAGGAGTAACGGTGCTAACCAGTATGGATGAACGCGACCTAGTTGAATGCGGAGTGGAACATTCGGTAACGCACCATGTACTGAAGTTAGTAGACCTCGCAGTTAGCTCAGGGTTGAATGCCGTTGTGTGCTCAGCTCATGAAGTTTCCGCGATAAAGAATGAATATCCCAACCTTATACTGGTAGTCCCAGGTATCAGAAACGCCCAGGTTTCTGATGATCAAAAACGCGTCAAATCCGTTGCTGAGGCCTTAGCTTCTGGCGCCGATTATTTGGTTATAGGACGTATGATTACAGCGAGTGCCGATCCTGCATCAGCAATTGATAAAATAGTAAGCGCTTTCTAGACGCTACTTTACTGCGTTTAAAACTTTGTGGATTCTACACTCCTTCAGTTTTTTAAAGCAAACCCGCCACATGCAATCGTTTGACGGACAATCTTGACCTAGCTGAATCATGGAAGAACACACGGTAGCACACCATATTCGGCTTTCACAGTTGGGGCAGAATTAAACCCGTTTCGTACCCGGTGTACGAGGCTCCCGCAGTCAAGAATAAATATCCAAACTTTGCCTATCCAGGTACTCTGATGATCAAAAAACGCGTCAAATCCGTTGTCGCTGCCTTAACTGCTGGCACTCACTGTGGCTGGGGTTGACCAGAGCCATTGTCCTGTGATGTGGGTAATAATTGGGCAATTACTCAGTACGTTCAGCAGCTGGAGTTCACGCTAGCTATTTGCTTCCAACCCCTCATTGGAGGTTTAGTTTGGTAACAATTATGTGATGAATGAACCGCATTGAGCACCGTAACCGGTTGCAATGCACCAACCCTTATTACCTTCTGGGCCATCCAGCGCTATCTTATTATTTCGCCCGAAACAGTATATTTTTTTGGCATGTACCTTTCGTCATGTTTAGCAAGAAGCTCATCAGCCTCGAAAATACCCCCAGATAGGCGCCCTTTGGCTATCGCACCCATATCCTCTCCAAACAGTGGGGGTAAGACACCGGCGTACTTCACCTGCAGATCTGTTTTGAAATCTGTAATAGTGAATGTGACTGCATCATCAGCGTGCTCTATACTGCCCTTTATTATCATTCCACCCACCCGTACAGGACCACGCAACTCGTCTCCCGCTTTTGATAGCAACTCGGTTGTTGTACAAAAAAATGAGGCATTTTTCTTGAGTTCCAGTAGAACAAAAGTCGAAACGCACCCTATAGCGGAAAACGCAATAGCAGCGAAAAGAAATCTCTTATGTTTTCTTTTCATTCTTCAACACTTCCCTGAGCACACGTTTGCTCTTATTGTGATTAAGCACCACGAATACGGCAAAAACAAATAGTACACCAAAACACAGGATATAGGAAAAGTAAACAATGCCCATTACTAACCTGCAACTCCGGCAAACAAAGACAAGAGGCTATGATCGGTATAGTCAGCCTTGACGGGAGTAGCTATTACATATCCTTCCCGCAAAAGCTCAGTACTTGTCCTGTCGTACCCCTTCAGTGGTAGCTCCCGGTTCAGATCACAAATATTATAAACCACACGACCTTTTTCAGGATTGTCAATTTTTGTAATCTCTCCAAATGGACAGTAGGTCCCCTGCTCGACCCACTTCACACCCAGAATCTCAGAACTGGGAATATTTATACTGATAGCAGATGTTCTGTTCCACTTGGGATCAGCCATAAGCTGCTGCACAAGATCTAGGACAATCTTCTCAGAGTTTTTCCAATCTATATCACCACAGTACCCCTGACTAAACGCTATCGATGGTATACCAAGGCCAGCAGCAACAGCAGCAGCAGCAACAGTCCCGGAGTATAGCAGCTTACTGGCCACGTTCGATCCGTAGTTGATTCCCGATAACACTAAATCAGGCAAGACCCCCGCAACGTCATTCATGATATGCAAACCCAAGATTGCACTATCGACAGGAGTTCCCGTTACGGAATATTCCCTAGTGCCTACTTCTACCACCTCTATTGGCGAATTCACGTTAATGGATCTGCTCATCCCGCTGCAGTTCTGGGAAGGCGCCGATACCCATACTTCAGAAAAGGCCCCACATGCTATACCCTTTAGAACCTGCATCCCGGGCGCGTTAATGCCATCATCGTTGGTAAGAAGCACTCTCACAATCACCTCGCCGCACAGCCCCCCCCAAGTTTAACATGAATAGTTTCCCTAAGTCACTACCTTTTCCGGAAAGCAACCTTTTGCACATAGTGACAGCAAGTGAGGGTTAATAGGGATTTGTGCAAGCATCTTGAAGAGACTGATACTTGTGCACACAAGCTATTGAATGCGTTCACAGGAAGTAACAACTACTACCATGCCGTCTTTTCCCCATAAACCTCTGATCTGGTCACGTCACTACGGAGGCAATAATCTTTTGCTTTTCAAGGCACATGGCAAAAGAAAATATGCTATTTTCAATATTCATGATATGCACTATCAACCGCAGTTCCTGTTACGGAAGATTCCCTAACGCCGTCTCTATTGGCGAATTTACGTTAATGGATCTGCTCATCCCACTGCAGTTCTGGGAAAGCACCGACACCCATACTCCAGGAAATGCTCCAGACGCTGTACCTTTTAGCTTTCTAGAAATACATTAATCTTCACATTACGCATTGCGTGCCTTTTTCGGGTTTTTCAGCAACATAACTTGGCGGTGCTGCGTCTATGTACCTGCCCCGCGAGAACATGTTGTAAAATGGCCAGTCTTTTCGGGCTAGGTTCCACATAGTAGTCCACCAATTAACAGCTTACTTTTTTCCGCTATAGTCTCTCCTCATTGCAGACAAATTGTTGCAAGGGTTCATGGCCTATCACAAAGTAGTTTGGGAATATGGCTCACGCTGTGAAAATGGCTATTATCCGATGAGATTTTCTATATTATTCGATTTTAACATCGCTCGTAGTGATTTGACCCTTACCGCACTATGCCCCACCATATGCGATGCCCAACAAACATCAAAGAAAGAAGAGGAAGCAGCAAGAGCAGGATCTCCACTTTCAGAAAGAGCAGTATTTCTGGATGTAAGTACCCAAAAAGTGCAAGAGTCTGAAGCAAAAGCAGCGAGTGAATCTTCGGTAAGCAGAGCTGCTACGATCACCAGGAGTATTTCTCCAGTGCGTTTACTTGAGACAAAAAAGAAGGCCCCAGCTGTTAAGCCTCCTGTTGCTCCAAAGAGCGCATCTGTAGCGGCTGCAACATTTACTCCAGCACAACGCGCAATGCATGCCTTTAGCAGTTTTGCAAGTCTTGCAAGTACTTCTGCTGAAACGAAGCAGACGCAGCCTGCCACTTTTAACCCAGTTTGCAAGTACTTCTGCTGAAACGAAGCAGACGCAGCCTGCCACTTTTAACCCAGTTGTTATTGCTCGGAGCCCTGCTTTGAGTGTCCCGAATTTGTCTGGCTCTTCACTGCAGTCTTGCACTCCTTCGCTAGTTAAACTTGTTGCTGCTAGAAGTCCCTAAGGTGGCTCCTCCCATAACTGCTAGAGTAGTTAAAGATTACGTCGTTTATCCGGCAGCTAATGGTGCAGAAATGTCTTACAGTAGCTTTGTTCCAGTGCGCTCAAGCACTGTCAGCTGTATCAACTACGGTGGTTAAACCTAGAAAGGCCTTCCAGATTCTTCCTCCAGCAAGCTCATACTGAGCTGGGAAGAGCTCTTAAACCTGCTGACGCTGCTAAACCTAGTGGGCCTACGGAGTCAAAGAGCGTGCCATGACTACAACACCACCTGGACAGCATCGCTAAAAAACTCGTTAAACCATCCTTGTTCACCTATGTATTTATCATCTATGATCTATCGCCCTTCCACGGCGACATAGCATTAAAAGATCTAAAGCCTTGCTGTAAGTTCACAGGCTGGTATACAACTTTGCCCTGCTGCAAATCATAGCGTATTTCCTCATAGCCAGTGACGGGAAAATCCTTCAACATGGGATACCCCTTGAAACCATAGTCCGTGAGAATTCTTCTCAAATCTGGATGATCGCTAAACTTTATCCCATACATATCATATACTTCGCGCTCGAACCACCCAGACGAGCCAAATACTTCCGTGACCGAAGGGATGACTTCACCTTCGGCGACAGCCACTTTACAGCACGCTCTTACGTTATGCACTATACTCAACAGCATGTACAACACCTCGAACCTCAAACTTCTGCTGTGATAATCCACAGCGAAAATGTCCGTAAGCATGTTGCACCTTGCTCTTTGGTCATTTTTCAAGACAGTAAGGCTACCAACAAGCTTATCTGGCTGTAGATTGCATTCCAAAACACCATCTGCGCGCCGTGTAACCTCGATGCAGAGCAACTCGCTTATATGTGCTGCGATTTCATCAGAACCTACTGTCATTTTACGCCCGCCATGTCCGTGGTTCACCCCTAACAATCTTCTTCTGCAAGCACAATAGTCCATATAGCAACGCTTCTGCCGTTGGAGGACATCCCGGAACGTAAATATCCACAGGTACTACCCTGTCACATCCTCTAACCACCGAGTAAGAATAGTGATAATACCCGCCTCCATTAGCGCAACTTCCCATTGACACTACATACTTCGGCTCCGCCATTTGATCGTACACCCGTCGCAGAGCCGGCGCCATTTTGTTGGTCAAGGTACCAGCAACTATCATCACATCGGCCTGCCTGGGGCTAGCTCGAAACATTATGCCGTACCTATCAAGATCATATCTGCTCGCTGCAGTGTGCATCATCTCAACGGCACAACATGCAAGACCAAAGGTCATAGGCCACAAAGAACCACTGCGGGCCCATTTGACTACTCTGTCCGTTAAATCAGTGAACTTGGTGACTACGAAGCCCTGATCTTGATATCCTTGCCATAACTCCGTTCCCAGCATTTTATCATACGTGCTCATCGGCCTACTCCCATTCTAATGCCCCACTATTCCACTCGTAAATGAATCCAACAGTTAGGACCGCCAGAAAAGCCAACATTGACCAGTATCCTGTCGCGCAAATCTCCGCCAGACTTACAGACCACGGAAAAAG
>NZ_CP046391.1:480621-483752 GCF_012790675.1 Anaplasma platys | reverse complement strand
GTTTTATTTTTGAGATAGTATTGCGCTATGATCTTGTACAATAGGTTGCATGCTAACGGTCTTTGAAGTGAATGTTTAAGCTATAAGTTCGGAGAAACCTCGCGATATGCCAGAAAGAATTTGTGAGCAGCGGTTTGAAAGAAATAGGGAACAGCTATGTGAAAAGAGAAGGGATGATGAAAAGTACCAGGTAGTGGCTGGCGTCATGCTTTTTATTTCTATTGTTATGGTATGCCTATTTCTCCACGGTATAACAACACAGGACCTTTCGTCTGGTCCAGGGCTTATCTTCGTACTTAGATGTATGGGTTACTTTGTTGTTTTCGCACTACCTCTTTTGGTGTGGAATGTATGTAGGTTGATAAGGTATACTAATAAAAGAAAGCGCGGTGCTGACTATTACGTTTATGAAGAGGAGAATGAAGAAGGCGAGTCAATATACGGTATGGAAGGTGAAGACCTGATAGAACAGGTAACCTCAGAGAATAGAAATCGAAGATACAGTGCTGAATTGTCAGGTGAGAAAGAAAAAACAAGCGATGGAGAAGTGTTAGAACAATTGCTGATAGATGAAGGAATGGTTGTAGTAGCAACACCCGGACTTACACCAAGGTGAAATAGAAAAGCATATGCTGACGGCGGGGCACAGGTACATTGTAGAAGTAACTGTAATCGGAGAAAAAGAGAAAAACTTTCAATGTGCTGCGTGAGTTTTGTTGAGCCTTTCTCTATTAAGAGCCTGTTACAACGCCGCATCGGTTTCCTTTATTTTATCCTTTAATCATCGCGTAGGTTCTATGATTTATATTCCTTCTCTATATCCGGATGAGCTTTAATGTTGCTTTGAGTGTTTAATCTTCTCAACTTGGGAAAACACTATGGGAAGTTCTGGCACAGGCGCAAGGCAACGTATACAAGTGTTCATAGAAGGAAAAAAGTGGTGCTTCTGAGATATGTCCGCGTCTTAAGACGTTCAACGAAAAGTTAATGCCCTCAGATGAAGACCTAAAGGGAATTATAAAATAATACGCAGGAGGGGCAACTTTTCAAAAGTTGCAAAGAAGGTACAATCCAATAAAAAGCTAAGGAAAAAGAGCGAAATTCACACAGGAAAGTCTGTATTACCATTAGAGGCAGAAAGCTTATTTTTAAAGATATGATGTAGTTTTTGTATTTTTCTCCGAGCAGTCGCGCCCAATGTTGATGCCCAAGCATTTGTAAGAAATACCAGATCCCAATGAAACAGAAGTCAAGGAAATAGAACCATCAGCAGATTCTATAGACGCAAGAGGTGCGGTTCGACCAAACGCACATATAGTTACAGAGCGAGAAGAGAGAGGGTCCACTACAATCACAGAACAGACTATGCCTAGACCTCAATCTGCAGCGCAGCCTAATAGCAGTATTCCAGAAGCTGCAGCAGACCTAAGCAATACACTTGGAAATACGTTGCAGCACGTAACTGATGCCCTCAAGCAGGGTGAAACGGTTGCACACCCTATCCGAGCTGAAAGCAAGGCAATATATCAAAAAGCAAGAACGGCTCGCATTGATGATATGGCCAAGAGCCAGCAGGCAACTCTAGATTCCAAGACAGCAGTACACGCTGCTGCAGCGGAATTAGGCTCTACTCTTGCTGCGGCATTGCAGTTTGTTGCTGATTCTACCACAGCAAAAACAGCGCAGAAACACCTTCCAGCATCTACACAAGGCGCAATAAAAAGAGGCACCACCCTCATTACTGCTGCACAAGGCACGGCACAGGATCAAAAAATTTGAACTTTATTGCGCAACCCAATAAAATGATGATTACTAATATCCCTGTCTTGCTTTGAATCTAGGCTTCTTCTTATTAATCACGTAAACACGCCCCTTCCTCCGGACGATCTTACAGTCTCTGTCTCTGTTTTTAGCAGATTTCAGAGAGCCCATAACTTTCACGTCGCATCCCTCATATTTCCCCATGCTTGAAAGTCTTCTTCATTTCTTTGTTTCAGTCAAGAGAAAAACCATTGCCTTAGCCCTTCTCTATACGTTTTTTCCTGGTTTCAGTAGATCGCTATTTTTTTCTAATATAGCGAGGGTATTTTGAAGCTTTTAACGCAACTTTTGCTATATGAGACAAAAATATGAGCTTCTCACAGGGATATGAGCAATAATTAAATTACTAATTGAAAATATTAAAAATTTAGTTCATTTTGTGCCCACTAAGTACCTAACATATAAGGTGAGTTTGTGATCGATATTTTATCTGATTTATCAGCGCTGATTAGTAATGCGAAAGGGTTGCTGCCAAATGATTATAAGCTGGGATATACAAAAAATTTTTCTTATAGCGACCCTTTTGATGTTCCTTATGAAGGTGGTGAAAGGAACTGGGACGTGAGTGCAACGCTGCTGTGGCTAGTATTAAATGGTAAATATTATCATGAACTGGAGTTTGCTAGCCTTAAAGCGTCGCCTAAACTTTTCATTGGCACTGAAAGGGGAAGGAAAATAATCGACGCTGTACGACTGATTTGGGGGATAGATACATTGTCGACTGAGAAAATTGACGAAATTCTGACAATCCAGGGTAGGGTAATTTCCTATACTTTTCATAGGAGCTATCCATTGAGTGAAAATACACATCTGTACTTTGGGGCGGGCATGGGGCTGTACAAGGTTATTAACTTTCAAGGTTTTCGAAGGCAAGCAGAGGATATACTGGGAATAATGAAGAATGTAAAAATAGGCATTATGCACAGATTTTCTTCTAAAATAGGGATATATGCGGGATACAACCATAGGCAGTCTTCTTGGAAGTTTAAGAGCGATGAGATATACGATGAAGACGGCAATAGCGTTGTTTATGATCTAGAGGACTTTGACTTTTTAACTAATGGTTTGGAAATAGGTGTGAGATTCTCCCTATGACACATTTACCAGCTGCGCTAACGAAGCAGCAGATTAAGTTTTGCAATGCAGCGCGAGGAATATATAGGGGAAACGGCAGAGGTTGATGCAGTAAATCGCAATGAGATTGAAATATGTTAGAGCTTGACCTGCTGACGGCATGGTTTGTCTCAATAACTAACTACCTCTTTTTTTAGTTGTTCGACGTATCTATGACTAGTATTCCTTTTTAATGT
>NZ_CP046391.1:468995-480521 GCF_012790675.1 Anaplasma platys | reverse complement strand
ATCTCGAGGTTCGGAACCTCACTCAGAATTTGGGCAACTTTCGCAAGTATTATGTAAGCACTCTCCCACTAGATATTTTCTCCCACTAACTTTTGGTAGTGAATTTTAAGGGAGTCTCTATTAGTAACGCTCTTTTAGTGGATTATTGGGTGATTTGGTATTTTCTTGTTGCAACGTCTTGCGTTGCATTTAAGAGGCGCTATCTGCAGCACTTTTTCTAGTGGCCCTCATGTTGATGTGGGTATTTGCTTGTTGCCACGTCAAAGAAAAGGCCACTACGTGCCGGTATCAATTTGAGATAGTTTGCTTACCACGTGGCATGATCCGCGCTACAAAGGAGATGACGCGGATTTGCTTGCTTTTTTTCATAACTACATGGGTTTTTATCTGTTCAAAGCCACACATAAAAAAGCTCCATACATAACTATTTCCCGCTTAGCGAACACACAGTTCCTTCGCCGCCCCCATGCCTACTCATGGCTTCCTGCAGCAAGTATATGGACAGGTTTTTGTTAGTGAGTGCGATAGAGAGCCATTTACACGGAAGTTGCGCGTTTCGACTTTCTAACAAGAAAAACGCCAGCTACTAATCGACTCCACGCACGGGGGGGGGGACTGTTGAAAAATCGTAACACCACTCATCTCTATGCGTTACTTTGCTCTGGGTCAGCACATAGATAGTTTCTTTTATTGTGACGCGGTAACAGAGCGTTCGCTACGGGAATTTACAAGTTTTAGCCTTTCACGGACAAAAACTCCAGCTGCCGCCAGACCAGACGCAAGAAGGAGATTAGTACCTGCCCATAAAGTGCAATACCGCTGAGGTATCCAAAAGTACTCCATGCTACAAAGCCGTGCGTACAACAAGAGCGCGGCTAGCAACGAAAGAAAAACGCAAGAAGATCAAAAGAAGAAAAACCCCGCTGCAGACAACCTGAACTACAAAAACCACGCAATCCAGAGGCTACAGCGGGTGCAACCACACACAACATCTCAATGCGGCACCATGCTAACATGATTATTTGCGTATATGCAACTTTTATTTTGTAGTGTTGTATATAAGTAACACAACCTGAACATGCATTAGAGCCATGATAGGCTGGTTTTACATACTGATACAGTAGTTCTATACCACCATTGTGATCTGTACGGGCCTTACCAATTTGATGCGTTATGCAATGGATGAGTATATTTGCTGGGAGCTTAGTAACTATTGGCGAGCGTCTAATAACGGTGTTTCAAGTATTCTTGTTGCTAGCCTTTTTTTGTTTGTGGCCACGGAAATGGTACTAAATAAGGTATGAATCTGAGGGCATACTTCTCTAAAGCGTTTTGGTTTTGCCTCTGCCTTTTTTGCGCCTGATAAGTCATGCATAGTTTTTTTGGATCTTACAGGGCAATTTCTATTGGCCTTGCTGCTTATTTCAAAAAACGGCTTTATAGCCTGTTCTAGAAGGAACAAGCGCATGAATTTGACTTTGCTATAGCATCAACACAAAGTTACGCATTCCATTCATCTGCAGTTTTACTGCAGTATTAAGGTAAAACACGCCAATGTTGATCTGTGTATTTTATCCTCGATGGATAACACAGTTTCACAACTTAATGAGAGTTTATCTTACATGTTTATGGCACGAACTTTACATGCGCTGAAATTAGCCACTTATCTTCGCAAGATTTAACCCTATGGTGCGGAAATTTCCATACCCCCTTAAGGATATTCGGTGAGCAAATCGCATATTGCGAACTATTGTCCAGAGAGTAGTGATTAAAAATGGCTCAATTATGTAGCGACCTAAGTGCAATAGCTGTGGAAATTGGGAAAAGCGAGCGTTATCAGGATCTTGAAGAATGTTGTTTTTAAATTGCAGTTACGTTTCCTAGAAATATGTGATGTGCAGGTTATGGTCCATACCTAGCACGTAAGTGTACATTGGAACTACTGGTACAGTAGCGTTACTCAAACATACGTCAGCATTGTTACTACAGAATCTATGCATGAAATATCATAACTTTATTCCGCAAATATTCATGAGAATAGGGTTGTTTATGTGCTTTTTTGAGCAGTAAGAGTCGCATTTCTTGTCCATATGTTTATGAAGGTCAACTGACCCCTGAGGGACATATAGAGCGCTCGTTTTATAGCGCAGAAAAACGCGTGTAGGTGATAACAGAAGTGGATTCTACAAGAGTCTTGTTGGTAGAACAAATTATCCAGCACGATAGCTTTTTAGCTGCAATCATCTGCATAGGCCACTGTGATGGCTAGATCCTCCATAGCTTCATGGCCAAGAGCAACAGCCTCCAGCATGGGGCAAGGAGACTCGGGCAGCACAGGCGTGTGCTCTCTGCTATCTGAGTATACAACAAGAATACCCCCCCCCCGTGCAGAATTTATAATGTTTGCATACATTCTAGCCCTTAAACTTCAGTGCAACCAGGTACATCTCCGAAGATTCACTTCTGCTAGACCTGGGTTTAAAGTATGAAACAGTCTCAAAGTTGGGAATGACGGACTTTCTAAATTCCTGCTCGAATTCTCCGTGTAAGATCTTAGTGATGAAGCATCCCAAAGGCCTGAGTCGCTGTAACGCCATATCGCGAGCTAATTCACAGAGGTTTATGATATTTGCGTGATCTACTTGCCGATGTCCGCATGATCGCGGTGCCATATCTGATAAAACTACATCGAAGCGGATATGACTTATATGTGAATCCAAGAGAGCTGCTTCACTTTCAATATCACACCGCAAGCAGGTAACATTGTCTATTGCTTCCATTTGTTGCAAGTCGACTGCTATTACTAGGCCTCTTTTACCTTCAGCCTTCACTACTTGCTGCGCAGCAACCTGTGACCATCCCCCAGGATAAGCCCCTAGGTCCAATACAAAACTACCGGGTCGCAAAATCTTAAATTTGTCGTTTATTTCTATCAGCTTGTACGCTGATCTTGATCGGTACCCTTCTTTTTTTGCCAGGGCTACATACCTGTCATTTACCTGCCGATAAAGCCAGTTTGTAGAGGAAATCCTTCGCCCTTTCGCTGTTCGTATTCTAACTATTGTTAGCCCAAAATCTACTGCCTATGGGCATAATAGTAAGTGGTTTATTCCTGTGAGTTAAGACATATCTTTTGCGATGTAGTAAACATCAATCCTTAGTAGGTTCACTGGAAGGTGTTTATATTTCAAAGTAGACAAAAAAAGGACTGCTATTTCCACAATTACTTTGTAAAAAATCCCCGTAATTGGAAATATTGCGTCGACAATTGGGAGAGATATTGACACTACTGTCTATATGTTTTACCATGGCCGGGCTTCGGGGTGTAGCGCAGCTTGGTAGCGCACTTGGTTTGGGACCAAGGGGTCGGGAGTTCAAATCTCTCCACCCCGACGTGCAGGGCTTTTATAAGAGCTGAGATCTGCTGTTTTTTCTGTAAGTTTTAATGTGTCCATAAATGGACGCTAGGGACGTAGCCGTTCATTTTTTTTCGCTGTGTGTTTTATCGGTGTCATGCGTACATATAAAGCATAACTTCCTTGTTAGATGAGGTTATGGTTATATCAATAAAGTATTATGTTAAACAGTGCTCATTTTGAGTTTGTCTCTCCAATGTTGTAACTGTAAAAATGCTACTCTCCTCTGCAGTATTTTGTGCTTTTTGCTACAAGTAAATAGCAGTGTGTTTGTAGGACGTATAGCGGGATCTTAATGCAATGCCTTTTTCTATTGCTTCACAGTTACAGGAATTATAGGGTAGGATACGTCAAAATCTACTTTCCATCTATGATGTGAAGGACATATACGTCCTTTATAGCGCGGGCTTTCTCATGGATTAGGGTATGCTAGGGTTCTCAAGGGGAAGGCTCGATAATAGCAGCTTTTTCGCTAATTTTGCCAGTTCATAGCCATTATATAGATGCTAATTTTCTGTGATACTGAAACATAAGCTCATAGTTGAGGAAGTCATTTTAAATTGTTGGTGCAGATTCTCTCTTAATAGTGTGCTTTATCCAAGATAGGAAGTATAAGGGAGAGGGCTTCCTATTCTACAACGTACTTCACATATCATGATGGCTTGAGGGCTATAAAATGCTGAAACTATTACACGCTAACCAGGGTGCAGACCCTATGCATCAAATGAAAGATTTAAACATTAAGGTAGACTCTCGCATTGTAAGTGGCAAACTCTTCAGCCTTAGGGCATAAGTTCACTAAACATAGCGAGCCGTACTTACATGAGAAATATTGTTGCCAGTCCTAGAAAGATCAGAAACGACAATATGTCGCTGGCAGCGCACACTATTATTGATGAAGATATGGCAGGATCTGCCCTGAAAAAGTTAAGTATTAGCGGGACTGCTGCTCCAGAAAGTGTCGAAATTGAGAATGTAATTATCATCGACACTACGAAAAGAATTTCTATGGGCACGTCGTGAAAACGGAAAACAACAGCAAAAGAAGCTACCGCGGCTATAATTGCTCCGTTTATCATCCCAACACACAGTTCCTTGAAGAGCAGCCTTCTCGAGTTTCTATAGGTAAGTTGTTTAGTTGCCAGGGCCCGTATTGTAACAGCAAGAGCTTGCAATCCGGAATTGCCGCTCATAGAAGCTATCATTGGCATTATTATAGATAAAGCTATAAAGCTTTTTATTGTATCGCTAAACCACCCGATTACTAATGAACTTGCTGTAGAGGTTAAAAGGTTTAGCAGCAACCACGGCATTCTTCTGGCTACCGTTTTTACAAGTGGTGAACTTATATCACCGTCGGATACCATACCCAGATGCAGCACGTCCTCTTCAGCTTCTTCATGTACTACATTTATAATGTCATAAACCAGAACAGATCCTATTATGCGGCCTTCTTTATCTACAACAGGCGCCGAAAGCAGTGAGTATTGCCTGAAAGTTTCAGACACCTCCTCCTGATTTGCGCTTGGGCGAATTAACTTAATGTCTGTATCCATCACTTGATGGACGAAACTATCGCTGCTAGCGGTTACCACGTCATCGAGAGAAAGTATCCCTATAGGCTGCAGCTTTTGATTTATTACGAATATTTCGTGCAGTTTCCTGTTTCTTGAATTTTCCCGCAAAAAAGTAGTAAGCTGCTTTATACTCCAATGTGCAGGGACTACGGTAATGTCCTTGTGCATCAACCTTCCCGCGCTTTTTTCGGGATAGGAAAGGAGTTCATTGATAAGTAGCCGCTTTTTCTCGGGAAGCAGTCTGAGGATCTCTTCTTGATATTCAGTATTCAGGTCCTCTACTACTATTACTATGTCTTCGCTATCAAGATCTGATATAGAGCGGGCAACTTTTTCCGTTCCCAGTGTGCTTACCACCCCCTGTCTCAGTCCTGGAACTAGGTGTACCAAGATTTCTGAGATCGATTCGTCTCTTACGTGCTTCAGGAGTTCTTTTCTTTGATTTTGTGTCGACGTTAGCAAGAAAAAGGCCAGCTGCACGCCATCCATTCCACTAATGACCCTCTCTATGTCCTCGGTCCTTTCCTCTTCTATGGCATCTATTAGAAAATCACTGGTATCCTTATCCAATAAATGGTGCGACATGTCCGGCCTGGTAATTTAGCAACTATTTAAGGTGAAGCGTGGAGCCACTCCTAGCACATTTTTCCTATCTTGTATATCTTGAAATTGTGTTTCTATACATGGTAGTAGGGTCAGGCTTGTTTTTTTTCAAAACCATGCAACTCCATACACCCTATCATAGCATGTGACACTTAATTGTAAGTTAAATGTTCTCCATCGTGTGTGCTTGCTTCAGAATTTTGTTGTTGGTGTATTGCTCTTAACGCTATGTACTAAATAGTGCCACCCGCACATATGTGATGTACACGATACATTTTCCTACCCGGCATAAATGGGCGCTATCAGCATTAATGTGGTAAAACAATGGCATAGTAGGGATTGACTTGGGGGAAATTGATTGTAGTATCTGTACGGTGAGGTGGCCCTTATGGCGGAATGGTAGACGCGGTAGACTCAAAATCTACTGCCCGAGAGGGTGTGCTGGTTCGAGTCCGGCTAAGGGTACGTTGTGTTGTTCTTTTATCAATACCGTTGTGGGTGAGTTTGTCACGTGTGTGCTTCTTCTTGATTGGGTATAGCAATGAAAGTCGAAAAAAAAGTGAAGAAGGGAAGCGAGGTCTCTAGTTCGCCTTCTGTAAGTGTTGGAGAGGCTGTCAGGGTTATGCCTGCAGTTGTCGATGTGGAGTTCTCTGGAGGTGGTGTACCCGAGATTTTGTGTTCACTAGAGAGTGAGAAGGAGTATCAAGGGAAGGCGTTAGTATTAGAAGTAGCGCAGCACCTTGGCGGGGGGATGGTGAGATGCGTTGCCATGGGCAGTACAGACGGTTTATCAAGGGGTGATAAATTTGTTAGTACTGGTGCTCCCATATCGGTACCGGTAGGACGTGAAACTCTGGGTAGGGTTTTTGACGTTTTGGGCAATCCTATAGATGGCTTAGGAGATTTGAGTTCTGCGGCTGAGGTTTGCTCAATACACTCTGCAGCGCCTAAGTTATCGGAGCAGAGGGTTGCGACAGAGATACTTGTTACCGGAATAAAGGTTATAGACCTTTTGGCGCCCTATTTGAAGGGGGGAAAGGTGGGTCTTTTCGGTGGTGCCGGAGTGGGTAAGACTGTTCTCATCATGGAGCTGATAAGTAACATCGCTAGGGCACACAAAGGTTTTTCGGTTTTTGCTGGGGTGGGTGAGCGTACCCGTGAAGGAAATGACTTGTATCGCGAGATGATAGAGTCTGGTGTTATTAATATCGATGAGCGAGAAAAGTCTCAAGCGGTGCTGGTATACGGGCAGATGAATGAGCCACCTGGGGCGAGAATGAGGGTTGCACTTTCTGCGCTTACGATGGCTGAATATTTTCGTGATGTTGAAGGGCAAGATGTTTTGTTCTTTGTGGATAATGTTTTCAGGTTTACACAATCCGGTTCGGAGGTTTCTGCGCTCTTAGGGCGTGTTCCTTCGGCAGTAGGATATCAACCTACACTTGCTGCAGAAATGGGCGCGATGCAGGAGAGAATTACTTCTACTAATAAGGGGTCGATAACGTCGGTGCAGGCTATATATGTTCCAGCAGATGACCTTACAGATCCTGCGCCGTCCACGTCATTTGCGCACTTGGATTCTACCACTGTACTGTCAAGGCAGATTTCAGAATTGGGTATATATCCTGCGGTAGATCCCCTTGACTCCACTTCTCAGGCGCTGTCTGAGGATGTTGTGGGGGCAGAGCACTACGCGGTTGCGAAGGAAGTTCAGAGAATACTTCAAACTTATAAGTCGCTACAGGACATCATTGCCATCTTGGGTATGGATGAGCTTTCGCCAGAAGATAAACTCTTAGTCGCGAGAGCAAGGAAGATACAGCGCTTTTTATCGCAGCCTTTCCATGTTGCAGAAGTTTTCACGGGTAACCCTGGAGTATTTGTAAAGTTGGAAGACACTGTGCGTAGTTTTAAGGGGTTGGTCGAGGGGGAATATGATGATTTGCCGGAAGCTGCCTTTTACATGGTGGGTGGCATAGAAGATGCGATAAAGAAAGCCAAGTCTATGAAGTAGGGCCTTTGCGCTGGTTATCGCATAGTGCTGTTTTGGTATGAGGTTGGATATGGAGTGCTTGGCTGTAGAGTTTGTTTCTCCTTGCAAGAAGGCTGATTATCCTAGTGTGCGTTCGCTTACTGCGCGTACTGTCAGGGGAGAGTTTACTGTCATGGCAAGACATGAGAAGTCTGTGATGAGTCTGCTTCCGGGTTTTATAGTGCTGAAAAAGGAGGATGGAGGGGAAGTTATGGTCTTGGCGTCTGGCGTGACGTTGACTATTAAAGATAACATGTGCTGCGTCATTTCTGAGGTTTTTGTGTTACCTGAAGAGAGTAGCCAAGAAGAGCTAAGGCGTTTTCGAGATGAGGTTGCCAAGCTTACTTCTTCTGGGGGTGTAATTGGTGAGCTTTCTAGGACGGACTTGAGGTTTATTGATATGGTTTTGGCAAAGTGAAGATATTTCTGGATTCCGTAGATGTGGGTCGTATAACCGAGCTTTGTAGAACGGGTATTGTCGATGGAATAACCACTAATCCCTTGTTGTTATCTAAGTCGGATCGCCCATACGCAGAGCTATTAGCGGAGATTTGTTCCCTTGTTGTTGGTGAAGTGAGCATTGAGGTAGTATCGACCGATGCTGAGAATATGGTGCAAGAGGGAGTCAGTCTTACCAAGATTGCAAAGAATGTTGTTGTAAAACTGCCGATGACTTTTGATGGCATACGTGCTTGTAATATGCTTTCGAAGCAGGGTGTAAAGGTGAATGTTACTTTGTGTTTTTCGGTCTCCCAGGCGCTGCTTGCTGCTAAGGCAGGAGCGTACTTTGTCTCACCTTTTATGGGGCGCATTGATGATTTGGGTGGAGATGGTGTTACGCTGATTAGGGATATACGTACCGTGTACTCAAATTATAATTTTTCTACGCAAATCTTGGCGGCATCAGTGAGAAGCCCTCAGCATGTGGTAGAAGTGGCTAAAGCGGGCGCTGAAGTGGCTACAGTTCCCGTGGCTGTTTTTGAACAGTTATTTAAGCATCCGCAGACAGACAAAGGCCTTAAAGACTTTTTGGATGCGTGGAACAAAGCTGGAAAAAGCATTTTATAACCAGTATTTATCGTTCTTGTTAAACGGTTGGGCTGCGTTTCAGGAGTTGTTTTTTGCGTGGTGTAAAATGACGTTTGGGGCAAATTGCCATTGCTGTGATAATTTCATGTACATGTGTACACACACATAGTGTGTTGGAATGTGCTGTCCCTGCGTTCCTTTGTTAGTTTCTGAATTGGCATCGGGCTGTGTGATGTCCACAGTGCTTTCGCAAAGGGGTGCATTTTGTGAAGTCTACGTGTAGTTTTTTATATCTGCTCCGGCTTTGAGTCAATGGGCACGCCCTATATAATAGTGTTTTTATATGAGCATAATGTGCTTGTCGGAGCGTTATATTGGTAAGGCAACGAGTGATTTTCGTGATATCGCTGCATATTTGTAATACGCTTTTGTGACTTATGTGGTATTCGATGGGACACCGTCCCTCGAGGTTGTGAGTTACGTTTTAAGCACCCCTTGGTGGCGCTTTTGAGGTACATCAGGTAGCGTTGGTATCCGGGCAGTGTAAGCCCTGGGTTATGGCTTTTTACGTACTCAAAGCCAGTGTTAGCAATGTGATTGCCTATAGGATTTATAATCTGTTCTTGGTGACCTAAACCCCTGCACTTCTTCATCTGAAAGGATCATCTTATCTTGGATAAGTGTTACCCCTTGAGAGATCAAAGATATCTTCCTTCATATCAGATGGAAATAGTGGTAAGTTTACTGGGTGCTGCTGTGTGCGAAAAATATGAGAAAACTGAAGAAACTTTTGCGTATCGATAATCTCAGTGATGCTGATCTGGCAAGCATTGCAGAGCTCTCTTTCAATTATATGAATGGTTGGACATCTGGAGATATCTTAAAAGGTAAGGTAATCGCGAATTTGTTTTTAGAGAATTCTACTAGGACTCTGTTGGCTTTTGAAATAGCAGAAAAGTCTTTAGGAGCTGTTTCAGTGACTTTAAACATGGCTACCTCTTCTATCAACAAAGGTGAGAGCTTTGTTGATACTGTTGCAACACTTGAAGCTATGAGTACGGACTTGCTAGTTATAAGGACAAGAGATAGTGGTCTCATTGACGCAGTGGAAGAGAAGATAGTAGGTAGTTGCATTGTTAATGCAGGAGATGGAGTGAGAGAGCATCCAACGCAAGCTATAACAGATTACTGTACCATACGGCACCTGAAAGGAGAGAACATAGCTGGACTAAATGTTGCTATATGTGGGGATGTGCGACACAGCAGGGTTGCGAAGTCGAATGTAAGGTTATTATCAAAGTGTGGCGCTAATATCACTGTTATAGCTCCGGAGCATTTTTTACCAGATGAGCCCTTAGAAGGAGTGTCTTTTGTGACGCATAGCATGAAAGAAGGAATAAAAAACGCTGACGTTATCATGCTGTTGAGAATACAGAAGGAGCGTATAGCCGAGGGTACTGCTATGTTGGAGAGCAAGTATGCAGCACTTTATATGCTTGATAAAGAAAAACTCGCGACTATAGCGAAGAAAGATGCGGTTGTTATGCATCCTGGTCCAATGAATAGGGGAGTGGAAATATCAGATGAAGTTGCTGACGCGAGCTCTGCGATTTTAATGCAGGTTAAAATGGGTGTCGCGGTCAGGAAGGCTATTTTGCACTACATGCTGGTATGAGATACAAGGCGGTTATTGAGTACGAAGGAACAGCATTTGTTGGATGGCAAAGGCAGACAGGAATTTCTGGCAAATCTGTGCAGGAGGTAATTGAAGCGGCAATAAAGTCTTTTTCCCAGCAGACAGTTGTAGTTTATGCTGCGGGGAGGACTGATTCCGGTGTTCATGCTTTGGGGCAGGTTATTCATTTTGATTTGCGAGTTGCAGTAGAATGCTATGTTGTTAAAAACGCCCTAAATCACTATTTGCGCCACGAAATGGTATCAATCATACACTTAGAAGAGGTGGATGAGGATTTTCACTGTAGATTTTCTGCCAGGCAGAGACATTATGTCTATAAGATATCAAATAGAGAAGCGCCCTTATGTGTCGATAGGATGCGCATGTGGCATGTGCCAAGAAAGTTGAATGTTGCCAACATGAGGGGTGCAGCGTCTTACCTTGTAGGAAAAAAGGATTATACAAGCTTTCGTGCAAAGGATTGCCAATCAAAATCTCCTGTGAAGACTATAGACAGACTGGAAATCACGGAACAAGGCGATGTAATCCATGTAGAGATATCTGCATTGTCGTTTTTGCACAAGCAGGTTAGGATTATAGTCGGCACAATAGTGCAATGTGGTCATGGACTGTTTTCCCCGGAGTATATCGAAACCATACTGGAGAAAAGGGAAAGATCTGCTGCGGGGATCACAGCGCCACCATATGGGTTATATCTCACGCACGTCGAATACTAGGCGCTTTGGGGAGTGCACCTTTGTATAGAAATCGAAAAGGATCTCTTTGTCGTTCTTAAATTCATTGCTGCTGTACTGCAGCAATGTGCGTATGACTTTTTGCCTTTTATTGTGTCTTCAAAATATTACTGACGCATGATTTTATTACCGAATTTTACATAAATGGTTCAGAATCATAAGAGGTGCCGCAATGCCTAGCGCAGCGGCGCATAGGAAACCACGCGGTATTTCTTTTCTTAAATGCTTGTTCTAGTGCGGGGTAATCTGCGCACGTTTTACTAGCTAAAATATTCGCGTGTAGAGCTATTGTTGTTGACAGTAAACGAAAGCGCAGAATTTCTCAAATTTTTTACTCTGGAAAACACATGGGTGCATTTTCATTGTTTCAAAAACCTCGGCGCTTTTCTTGCCTAAGTAAGAATGCAGAGTATTTTTCTTCTATCGCTGTTTCTTAAAT
>NZ_CP046391.1:462025-468894 GCF_012790675.1 Anaplasma platys | reverse complement strand
TTTAGCTTTCTACAGTCAGGGTTAAATCATGGCGGGCCTAAGCCCGCCATGCACTTGCGCATTAGAACGCAAACCTAACACCGATTTCAGCACCAGTGTACGCCATCTTTCTTCATCGCTCAGTTTGCTTAAAGCGACAGCAACCCAAACTGTGCGTTCCATTGTTATTATCAGACTGCTCATGTGGCCATTTGTTCGGCGACGTCCTTAGATGAGAGCCAAACTCAGAGAACCTGGCACTTGCATTTGCTGAGTCGTAACCACAATATGGCTTTGGCCTCCCCCTACCCCTCTAGCATAAACCTTCTTACCGATACCAGGCTCCTGATAGCCAACAGCCTGCGCAAAAGCGACGATATCTTTTTTTCATATTAATAATGCGTGGTGGCTCTCAATACGGCAAGATAGACACACCTATATTGTTCCTGGAGAGAGAACACAGACTGAAACTTTGCGTTCGGCGGTTGAGGGGTGGTAAGATGATTCTAATGCAGCAGGATACTGTTGTAAAACAAGCAGCAAAACTGAAACTTTTTACCACAACACAAACAGCCATGTGTCATATAAGCCATCTTGAGGCTTAGAACCACGTGGAAATCTAAACCAAAAGCGGGCCGCCTAATGGAGAAGGGCGCAGCTCTTGTATGAGTTCTGAAAATCACCAACTGCAGCGTGCTTTTCAGCAAGGCATTCATCAAATTGCAGACAAATTGCACAGAGTCTACTCAACATGTCGTGACTCCCTTTCAAAACAGTACTTTTATCTTTTTTCACTTCGCGCCGTGCTTCATCAATCAATGTCAAAAGCTCTTTCTCAATGTGCTGAAGCTCGCGAAACTTTTTTAAATCCAACTCACGGAGTGCTGCTATCTCTTGCTCAATAACATACATGGTCTGCATTTTAAGTTCTATTATGTGTTCAAGAAATTGTCCCACCTATATACCACGCGCTCACTACTGAGTGTCAGCTTTAAGCGCAAAGTATTAACCTTTCCTTTACAGCGTAGGACATACGATTTCCGACGTAGAATAGCCATGCCAAAATTTCATCATGAGTAGCATAAGGCTAAATAACTGAACCCAAGAAGCACAAATCACGTGTCGGGCCCCTTTATAACACTGCGAGAACTAGTAGAGGGATTTATGTGGAAAAAGAGACCGTGTTGCGAAATTACATTGGCATAGAAACAGTGCTGACATAAAGTAACTGAGTTTTGCATAGGTGTTGCAGCAATATTTATATCCACTACAAACGCGCAAAATCACATGTTTCTATGTTTGTGACTTGCGTACCACATAACTTACAGGCGCTTCTTCTCACATAATCAACGAATTGCAGGCACAAAGAGCAACAAAACAAACTAACAGCCGTGAAGCAATTTAATTTCGACCTCAACAGCTAATCTACGCCAATGCCCTTTGAACATCACAGTGCGTTATCACGCAGCTACCGGTAACACCGCGTGAAAGGCACCTACTACATGCACTACTTAATTTTGCACATAAACGGCTTAGCTTACCCACGCCGTACCTCAACCGAACGAGGCCTGGCACGCAAGGGACCGCGCCTCGTACTGAAATATCATGCAACAAGCCAAGTAGCCGCAGCCCCCCTAAAGACCAGTGCCTCAGGAAAACAACTCTCGAGCGGCAGAACTGCTCCCTTCTTACTAAGCGGTACCCTTAGACCTGACAAATCGCTTCCTTTCATTGGGATCAAGAAATCTCTTGCGCAACCTCACAGACTTCGGTGTGCATTCAACCAACTCATCGTCGTTTATGAAGCCAATCATCTCCTCCAACGACATCATCTTAGGAGGCACTAGCCTGACAGCCTCATCCGAGCCAGCAGCACGAACATTGGTAAGCTGCTTGCCCTTGAGTACATTAACCTCAATGTCATTATTCCTGCTGTGCAATCCGACTATCATACCCATATAAACTTTGTCTTGGGGCTTAATAAACATAGCGCCTCTATCCTGCAAATTGAAGAGAGCGTATGCCACAGCTTCCCCCTGCCCTGTAGATATAAGAACACCATTCACCCTACCAGCTATATCGCCCTTATGGGGAGCGTAGCCATGAAATAAGCGGTTCATGATCCCAGTTCCCCTGGAATCTGTAAGGAACTCGCCGTGGTAACCTATCAGCCCTCTAGAAGGAATCAGGAATACCATTCTCACCCTTCCCTTTCCAGAAGGAGTCATATCCTGCATATCACCCTTGCGGAAACTCAGCTTCTCCATTATCACACCGCTGAATTCCTCATCAACGTCTATAATAACCTCTTCTATAGGCTCCAATAGCGTTGAACCATCTTTTTTAAATATTACACGCGGCCGCGACACCGACATCTCAAATCCCTCACGCCGCATCGTCTCAATCAAGACACCTAGTTGCAGTTCACCCCTGCCACCAACTTCGTATGCTTCGCTCCTCTCGCCTTCCTTCACTGTAATAGCAACATTGGTCTCTGCCTCCGCCAACAACCTCTGCTTAATAGCAGTAGAAGTAAGCTTAGTTCCCTCAGTCCCAGCAATGGGCGAATCATTCACCCCTATAGTTACTGCCATAGTCGGAGGATCAACCGGAGTGGACTCTATAGGCTCGCTTACGGCAGTATCAACGACACTGTCAGAAACCGACGCATTTTCCAACCCCGCTATAGCGATTATGTCACCAGCATCAGCCTCTTCAACTGGCACCCTTTTGAGACCTGAAAATGATAGAAGCTTGGTAAGACGCCCGCCTTCAACCACTTCACCAGCAAGATTTAGAACCTTCACCTGCGAATTGATTTTTGCGCGACCTTTGTATATCTTACCGGTCAGGACCCTTCCCAGAAACTTGTCAGACTCCAATAGAGTAAGCAACATACTGAAAGGCGCGTCCAAGTCATAATTCTTGGGTTTTATGTGTTGTAGTATGCTCTCAAACAGCGGAGAGAGGTCCTTGCGCTCATCAGTGAGACTATTGGCGCACCAGCCATTTCTCCCCGAAGCATAAAGAACAGGAAAATCCAGCTGTTCACTGGTAGCATCCAAATTAATGAAAAGCTCGTATACCTCGTCTAATACCTCGCTGACCCTACTATCAGGCCTATCCACCTTGTTAACCACAACAATGGGGAGCAGATTTGCTTTAAGCGCTTTAGAAAGCACAAATTTTGTCTGCGGCATCGGGCCCTCAGAAGCATCTACTAACAATAGAACTCCATCTGCCATTGACAAAACGCGCTCTACTTCGCCTCCAAAATCCGCGTGCCCTGGAGTGTCAATCACGTTGATCTTATGATTACCCCAAGTTATCGCAGTACACTTAGCAAGGATAGTTATCCCCCTTTCTTTCTCAAGATCGTTGCTGTCCATAACGCGTTCACCAACGTCTTGATTCTCCCTAAGTGCACCACTTTGCTTCAACATATTGTCTAACAGAGTGGTTTTTCCATGATCTACGTGTGCTACGATTGCTAGATTGCGGATGGAATCGAAACCACTAGACATTACACTTTCCCCTAAACGAATGGGATAAATCTATATGATTAAATTAAATAATCAATGACAAAAATACAACTGCACACCTTAGCTCATCACACTACTGGAAGACTTTTCGAAAAACTCATATGCAAAGTCTTCCTTCTCAGGGCTATACCTAATTTCAACCCTACCACCACGAGTGAGCTTGCCAAATAGCATCTCAAATGCCAGGTGCTTCTTTATTTTCTGGGTCAATATACCCTGAATTCTACGCACCCCGTAGTCTTCTCTCTGTCCCATTTTTGCAAGGAATCTCAGAGATTCCTGATCTATATCAATAGACACATCCTTTCTAGCAAGTTGCTCCCTAAGCTCATTAATGAACTTCTCCACAATCTGCATGATAACTTCGAAGTTTAGATAGGAGAACGACACCACTGCATCGAGCCTGTTACAGAACTCGGGACCAAAAATCTTCTCAATGACTTTACGAACACTATCCGACTGAAAACTGCGATCTCTGTCAAAGCCGATAGCATTACTACTCTGCTCTACAGCCCCAGCATTAGTCGTAAGTATTATTACCACGTTTCTAAAGCTAACTTTCCTACCATAAGTATCAGTAATACAACCGTAGTCCATAATCTGCAGAAGAATGTTATACAGGCTACTGTGAGCTTTTTCTATTTCATCCAACAAAAGAACGCTGTACGGATTACGCGCGATAGTATCGGTCAATAACCCCCCTTGCTCGTATCCCACATATCCCGGAGGAGAACCTATCATTCTAGATACGGTGTGAGATTCCATATATTCAGACATGTCAAATCTCACCAACTTCATCCCCATATTCTTAGCAAGCTGCTTAACAAGCTCGGTCTTGCCCACACCCGTGGGACCTGCAAACAAATAACAGGCCAGAGGTTTCTGAACGCTACCAATACCTGCTTTGGCAATTCTTATGGCGTCTACAACGTGGGTGATGGCCTCATCCTGTCCAAAGATCTCCTTTTTCAGGTTTTCTTCAAGATTCTTTACTTTCTGTATGTCGCTACTGGAAAACAGGTCGTAGCACGGAATCTCAGTTATCTTTGATACAATAGCTTCTATGTCCTTACCAGTAACTATCCTCCTGCCCGACTCCGACTCCTTGAGCTTGCTATAAACTCCGGCTTCATCGAGAACATCCACCGCCTTATCTGGCAGCATTCTCTCCGCAATGTACCTGTCCGATAACTCCGCAGCGCAAGTTATGGCCTGGTTTGTATAGCGAACGTCGTGATACACCTCGTAATAGGATTTTATACCACCCAATATCTGGATAGTTTCTTCGACCGTTGACTCACCAACATTAATCTTCTGATACCGCCTCGCAAGAGCGCGATCTTTCTCAAAATTACTGTTATATTCCTTATGTGTTGTGGCACCTATACACCTGATTGTTCCTCTAGCCAAGGCTGGCTTTAGTAGATTACTGGCATCCAAGGGACTGCCGCTGGTTGAGCCTGCACCAATGATTGTATGTATCTCATCTATGAATAGCACAGCATTCTTACGGTTTTCGATTGCCCGGATGACAGATTTTATTCTCTCTTCAAAGTCACCGCGGTACCTAGTCCCTGCCAATAGAGACCCCATATCCAGAGAGAATACCTCGACACTGCGCAATTGGGATACTATATCCCCTTCGACTATCCTAAGAACTAAACCCTCAACAATAGCGGTTTTTCCCACCCCGGAATCCCCAACGTAAAGAGGATTATTTTTCCGGCGACGCAGTAAAACTTCTATGGTGCGCTCTTGTTCGTACTTTCTTCCAATTACGTAATCAATCTTACCCTCTTTCGCCAGGTTATTGAGGTTTACACAGTATGCCTCAAGGCTCTCCCCATCCTTAGACACGCCGTCCTTTGCTATGTTAGGGAATGATATTGCACTCCTTCTCCCCCCATCAACATCCCTAGAAACATCAGACTGATCACAGCTATCATCGTAGAGATGCTCATTACCGGCAACGCAGCTTACAACATCTATGTATTTTACATTGTGCTCATTGAGAAAGGAAAAACTATGAGAATCCTTCTCCAGGAACATTTCCGCAAGAACATTAACCCCGTTTATCTCATCACGCCCAGAAGCATGAGCGTGCACTATCGCACGATGCACAACTTTTTCAAAAGCCCTGCTAGGCTTCACTTCCGCAACACGCTGACTCATAGCTATGGTCATCTCATATCGCAGAAAATTCATAACAGTAAGACGTAGTCTATCTATCGATACTCTGCACACATAAAGAACCCGTCTCACATCCGCATCATCAGTAAGAGCAAGCAACAGGTGCTCTAGGGTGGCGCATTCATGACGAAAGTCAAACGCTATCGATATAGCCCTATGCAAACTAGCCTCAAGATTCTTCGACAACACAAGACGCAACCACCAAATTTAAAGTTAGCACAGGGTAGCATCTAAGCATTAAAATATATTGAAAACAAATTGGATTGAGCTAAAAAAAGGCGTAGACTAAAGAACGTGTAATCTTCTTCCATAGGCTGTAGAGTGGAGTTTATGCATACTTTTTATAGTCATATACCCGAGTTTTTTACCTTATTAACCCTCGAGATGATACTCGGAGTAGACAACCTTATATTCATATCCTTGATCTGTAACAAGCTGCCTAATAACATTCGCAATAAAACTCGTATTTCCGGTATTGCCCTGGCGCTAGTTATGAGATTTTTAATGCTTTGTGGTGCGTCTTCCATTTTATCAATGCACAGAGCTGTTATCCCCCTTTTAGACGTTTCCCCAAGAAACTTGTTTATGATCGCAGGAGGAGGATTTCTGCTGTACAAAAGCACTAAGGAAACGTTTTCAGAAATCTTTCCTCTAAAAGAAGAAACCACGGTCCGCACATTCCCTGACATGTTTTGGTCAATACTACAGATAATAGGCATCGATCTCATGCTGTCTCTGGACTCAGTGATATCCGCATTTGGCATAACAAGCAGCGTCTTAATGATATGTGTGGTGTTTACAATCTATGCTGCAGTGGCGATGTTGCTCTCAAAGGATTTGGGAAATGTAATTCAAAAGTATGCCGGCTTTAAAATTATTGCACTGCTGTTCATAGGAGTACTGGGAGCTGTGTTGTTTATGGATGGCCTAGGAGTGAAGGTAAACCATAATTACCTATATATTGCACTTCTGTTTTCTATTACCGTTGAGACGCTGAACTGTTTGCACAAGAAATACCACAACAAAAAACTCTAACCTGTCCACTCTTTGCTGATAGACTGCAATCTCACATAACTGATTGGCGACAGCGGGAGACCTCGTCTGATGACCAACTCAAAGGACTTACCAGCACAACCACTCGGAAACAGAACGACGGGA
>NZ_CP046391.1:329578-461397 GCF_012790675.1 Anaplasma platys | reverse complement strand
TCTTATCACGGCACCGCGGCTAACGCTTCCTTCAGAAACATAGCACCCAATCACAGCGCCTCCCTTTCCAGAAGAAAATACCTGCCGCACCGACAATAAGCCAACCTGTATCTCCTGCACTATAGGTTTAAGCTTTCCTGATACCATGCTCTTAACATCATCAACCAGGTCATATATCACCTGATAGTGCCGTACATCCACGCTCTTATGCTTCAACAAATCTCTAGCAGAAGCATCGACCTTGACGTTAAAGGCCAGAATCACCGCGGAAGATACTTCAGCCAACAACACATCTGATCTAGTGACATCCCCTATTTCTTTATGCAGAATATTGAACTTCACCTCCTCGTGTTCTATTTGAGCTACCGCATAAGACACAGCCTCCATGGACCCTATAACATCAGATTTGAGGATAATGTTCACTTCCTCGATCTTGTTATCCATAGTTGGCAAAATAGGCATCGTAGGACCAGTAGCAATACTCTTCTCACGCACAGAATTCACTTCTGCCTTATGCCACAACAAATCACGCGCCTGTTTTTCCGAAGGCATGACAACAAAAGTATCACCAGCCTTGGGTACGCTACTCAACCCCAAAATCCTCACGGGCGTCGCCGGCAAAGCCCGCGTCACAACCCTATCGTCATCGTCGAACATGTTGCGGACTTTACCGTAAGAGTCACCAGCAACTACCACATCACCCTTACTAAGCGTTCCCCTTTGCACTATCACAGTGGCAACAACACCACAACCCCTATCAACCCGCGCTTCTATTACCACACCCTGGGCCCTACACTCCACCGGGGCCTTCAACTCCAGCATTTCCGCAACCAAGAGTATGGTCGATTTCAACCTATCTAGATTCTCACCACTCTTTGCCGAAACCGGAACAATCATCACATCGCCCCCGAGATCCTCAGGAATCACCCCGTACTGTAGCAAGTCATTAGTGATTTTCCCTACATTGGCGTCACTTTTGTCTATTTTATTGACTGCCACCACCATAGCTACACCAGCAGCCTTAACATGGTTAATGGACTCAATAGTCTGCGGCATTATCCCATCGTCAGCCGCGACTACCAGAACTACGATGTCGGTTACATTAGCCCCACGAGCCCGCATGTCCGCGAACGCCTCATGACCCGGCGTGTCCAAAAAAGTAATTTTCTTGCCATCCACATCTATCTGGTATGCACCCATGTGCTGAGTGATGCCCCTAACTTCTTTCTCCGCCACATTAGATTTACGCAGCACATCGAGCAACGACGTCTTTCCATGGTCAACATGCCCCATGACAGTAACCACCGGAGGCCTTGGCTCCGCGACAAAATCACCCTCACAGACGTCAGTAAGCTCCTGCACCAACTTAATCTTGCTGACAACCTTGGGCCGATGACCGAACTCAATAGCGATGTCACGGGCCAAATTGATATCCAGTTCCGTATCCAACTTTGATTCCATACCCACATGCGCGAGCATGCGCAACACATCCTGCGCCTTCTCGGCCATAGCCAGTGCCAGCCCCCGAACATCCATGTGATCAGTAATAGTCACCTCCCGAGATATCCTGCGCTCATTGCTCGAACTCTTCCCGCGGCGCTTACTATAAGACGAAGCCCTCGTAACATACTTATCTTCCAGCCCACTGAGAGCACTCTCGATATCAGACTTCAAGTGTTTACTTGAAACCCTAGCGGATACAGCCTTCTTAACGCCACCGCCTTCCTTTTCCTTATGTTTCGTAGTCGAACCGTAAGCGTGCTTTTTATCTCTGTCATAATGACGGCCCTTGGAAAACTGAGTTCCCGCAGCGGCTTCCGCTGCCCCGCCAGGCACTGCACCATCAGCCTCAACCACTGGCTCCCGCGATTCGACAGAAGAGACACCCTCCGTAGCGACCTCAGCACCAGCAGCTTCCTTCTTCTCTTCTTCTCTTTTAGCTGAAATTTCCCTTTCCTTAGCGCTAACGCTATCCGCCATATTTATGGCATTAATCCTAAAGAGCTGCTCTTGCGCAGTCAACCCATCAGCTCCCTTGCTGGCAACCCCGGATTTCTTTTTATCGTTCCAAGAAGTATACCCCTCCCTGCCCAACAAAGACTCTCCTACTTTTTTATTCTTACTCCTGACCTCAACGGTCATGAACGGTCTGCCCTGGGAAGAAGTTCTAGTCAAGGAAAGTGGCGCCTTAAGCTTGTCTTCAAGCTTTAGAGTCAAACGCCTCCGTTCACCTGAAGCATTGCACTCCATACCTACCTTTTCCTCATCACTCATCTGCTGCACCTAGAAAAACTAAACCCACCCAACCCGCTTACGTGACTCCAGGATTATGGAATCCACCTGCTCTTTACTTAACCTAACCTTTGGGATAATATCATAAAATTCGTCAGTACACAGTGAAGCGATATCCTCTACACTCCTTATACCACTATTGCATAACTTTACAATATCCTCGACTTCTAAAAACGGGAGTTGCATGACTTCTTCACTAACCGTCATCTTTTCAAGAGCCTCTACGGCTTCCCGACGGCGTCGCTCCAGGCATTCCGCTGCCCTCGCCTTCAGCTCACGAGCTATCTCCTCGTTAAACCCATCTACCGCAGCTATATCGCTAACCTCGGCTCGATCCAAATCCTCAATACTGGAGAAACCCTCACTTACTAAAAGCTGCCCAATGATTTCCTCAACATCCAAATCATCCACAAATATCTTAGCACCTGAACTAAGCTCCTTAGCTTTCCTGGTAGACTCTGTCTCATCACCAATAACATCAATACCCCAGCCAACCAACTCCGAAGCAAGCCTGATATTTTGACCATACCTACCAATCGCCAAGCTGACCTGACTTTCTGGTACTACAAGCTCTATCCTTTCCACATCCTCGTCAATGATAACCTTAACAGCCTCTGCTGGAGCTATAGCACTCACAACGAACTTCGCCAAATCAGGCGAATAAGGTACCACATCTATCTTCTCACCATGGAGTTCCGAAACTATGTTCTGTATACGCACACCACGCGCACCAATACACGCTCCCACCGGATCAATGTTCTTATCCGAAGAGAAAACCGCTACCTTCGACCTAGAACCAGCATCCCTGGCCAGAGCTTTGATACTGACAACCCCGTCATATACCTCCGGAATCTCTTGCTTAAAAAGAAGCTCCATGAACCTCTTACTAACGCGAGACAAGAAGATTTGCGGCCCCGAAGTTTCACGGCGCACATCTTCAACATGAGCTTTTATCCTGTCATTTGGCCTAAATACTTCCCCCCTAATGGTGCTATATAAGGGCAAGTAGCCCTCGCTACCATTTAGGTCAACTACAATGTTATTGTATTCTACCCTTTTAACGACACCATACACCAAGTCACCAACACGCTCTTTGAACTCCTCATATTGCCTCTTGCGTTCCTGCATCATGATCAGCTGCGCAACCTTTTGCTTGGCAAGCTTAGCGGAATTGTAATCAACATCAAGCGGTGGCAAAGGTTCCATGAGTATGTCGCCAACCTGAGTACCCACATCATCAACCCGCGCATCAGAAACACGCACCAACTTGTACTTATTAACTTCCTCTTCCGGAATGCCAAATTGCTCATAATCAAGCGACAGATCATCGTTCACGACCAGCGCCTGCCGCGCAATCGATATAACCCCCGTTTTTCTGTCTATGGAAACTTTGATTTTACAATCCCCATACTTGCCGTGACTGACAACTTCAAGTGCCTGCTCTATAGCCTCGACTACCACCCCTAGATCAAGACCCCTCTGCTCTGCAACGTCCCTAGCAACCCTGATGAGTTCGAGATTGTCAAAATTATACAAATTCACCATAAAACCCCTTGCACGAGTAGAAAACGTCTATTACACACATTGCTGACAGAAGCGGTGCTCCATACTAGTCCACCACGGTGATTCTACTGCTGATACCAACTTGAGTCAAGAAGTTTATCCGCACCATAGCCCATAAACCACTCTTGCCACCAGTGCCAATTATGAGGAAAAGACGTAGATGTTACTATTGCCTCCCCCATCGAACTTCCACCGCTTTTAAAGGTGATAATAGACTCTAGAACAACCCTATCCTCACATGCGCACAACCGCATAAAACAGATGCTGCACAGAAAAACCCTGTTTTACAACGCATTAAAGCCCAATTTCATTGATTTTCCACAACTGATCAAGCCTGCTGATATGATTCAGCAAGCGCTGCTACCATCGAAAAAACAACTTATGCAAACTTATCAACCTACTCGCTGTCAATTTTATCACAGTTTTTATCATGCTCCCCACTGCACATTAAAACGGCAGGGGTAAACATAAGGGTAATTATGGTTGCACACAACAGCCCTACAGCTGTGGTAGTTGACAATTCAAACCATAACTGACTCGATGGTGAATCATATAACACTCTCCGACCTATGAAATCGACACTTACTCTCATAACCATAGGGAGCAGGCCTAATACCCCGGTAATTACCGTCAAAAATATGGGGCGAAGTCGAGAAACTGCAGACTTTATTATCGCCTCACGCTTGTTCCTAGCACTGGCAAAATTAGCTCGGTAAGCGTCTATTAGCAGTATATTGTTGTTGACCACAACACCGGCAAGAACTATCACACCTATACCGCCCATCACGATGCCGAACACCTTATACGTCAACAAAAAGCCCAAGAATACACATGTAGTGGATAAAAACACTGCTGATGCTACCACTGCCACATAGTAGAAACTGTTGAACTCACACATGAGGAGCAACACAATCATTAATGTAACTAGGAAGAACGCTCTGAGAAGGAACGATTGTGACTCGCTTTGTTCCTGCATATCTCCAAAGAAATCCAGATCAACGTCTTTATATATACTCTTGGCAAAAATCTCCTTAATATGATCTACCCCATCACCAAGCGAATATCCTGGAAGCATATAGGAAGAAATAGTGACGGCCCTATACCCGTCAACACGCCTGACAACACCTTCATCAGGCCTAGCACTTCTCCTAACAAACGTCGAAACTGGCACCTTGCCAGCTTGTGTATTAATGGTGAAATTATCTATATTCTTCAGAGACCTTCGATCCTGACTAAAGCGCGCAATTATATCAATCTCATCAGCAGAACCCTTGGGATGGTACTTACCTACCAATAATCCATCGGTCAACATGCTGACATAGCTCCCAATGGTAGAGATATCAACACCTGAAGCAAGTGCCTTCTTTCTATCGACCTCCAAAACCCACTCCGCGCCTCTCCCTTCATTATCGCTGGAAACCCCGGTGAAACCCTCTGATTCGGCCATAGAGTCTCTCAGGAAAAGCGCTGCAGCCTCAAGAGCATTAGTATCTTTGGAACGCAAAGTCACAACCATGGGCTTGCCTCTGCTGGGCTTCATGGAATTATATTCAACATCAAGAAATACACCCTTCACATCCCGGAGTAGATCTGAGACATGCGAAAGAATCTTGGAGGCCTTTTCCCTGGCATACCAAGGAATAAACTCTAAGCTCACTACACCTATGTTTCCCTCCCCATCTCCACTTGCAGACGTAGTGTGGACGTATTTTACTCCTTCTACGCCATTGATTCTTTCCTCAATCTCACTGAGCAATCTATTTTTTTCCCGCGTTGATTGATTGTTATCACTCTTCACCTTAATAATGGCTCTGTCTGGCTCAACATCCGGAAAAAATTCCACCCCCGGCCCAAAAACAAAGTAAGTAATGGTAGCTGTAATTAACACTCCCGATACTAGGAATACAAATTTCCTCGGATGGTCGAGTACCTTTTCGAGAACATTGGCATAGAACCTGGTAACTTTACTCATCTTTTCAACACTGAAGTCTTCTATCGCTCTCACCTCAGCTATTTCTTTCTCCGTTTCTGCGGAACCCCTTCCAAATATTGAACCAAGCACTGGAATAAAAATCAGCGCTGTGATCCACGAACCCACCAACGTCGATATCGAAACTACCGGGATGTATTCCATGAAGCCTCCCATAAATCCCGGCCAAAAGAGCAGAGGAACAAATACCGCAAGTCTTGTACATGTAGAAGTCGCTATAGGCCAAAACATCACGGAGGCAGCCTCTCTGTATGCTGCCATTCTTTCCATTCCGTAGGCCATTTTCCGATCTGCATATTCGCTAACTACTATGGCATCATCTACCAACATACCGATCACCATTATCAGCGTGAAGAGAATCACGATGTTAAGAGTGTATCCCATAAGGTATATGACAATTATCCCCACACATGCTGACACCGGGATGGCCATTCCCACCAATAGCGCCATCCTCAGCCCCATAAAGACCATCATCAGCACCAACACCAGGATAACGGAGAACAATAAAGTGTTTTCCAGTTCATGGAGGATAGTCTCCACCTCCTGTGACTGATCCTGCAAAAACTCAATTGAGACTCCCGGAGGAATTAGCGAACTCTTCTTTTCGAGGATAATCCTGATTTTTTTCACCAAGTCGGTGACGCTGCTTCCTGTTCTTTTAGAAATTTGCAACACAGCGGCCGGCTTACCGTTAACCCGAGAAAATGTTCGTGTATTTTTTTCCACCAGCTTAACATCCGCCACATCACTGACGGTCACAAACTCGCTTCCCTTAGACTTAAGCACCAAATCTAAAATCTTTTGTCTGCTGTCTAATTCGCTGCTTAGCTTAATTTTGTGCATGCCCATATCAGTTTCAAGCACACTGTAAGGAACGAAAGGATAACTCCTACGCAGGGCATCAATCATATGCGAAATTTGTATGCCATAGCGATCAAGCCGCTCCGGAGAAAATCTAATCTCTACCACCTCCTCACGCAAGCCAGATGCCTCAACGCTTAGCACGTCACTCAAAGCTTCAATGTGTGACTTAAGTTCCTTAGCAATTTTGGTAAGCAACGTTGTCTGCACATCCCCAACGACCGCCAAGCTAACTACTGGCAGTAGACCTAAGTCTATTTCCTCAGCAAAAAGCGTGGTTGTTTCTCTGGGTAACTTAGGCCTAACTGTGTCCAGCCTTGCCTTAACATCTTCCATGGCCACACGCATGTCTGAATCATGGTCGAACTCCAAAATTACAATCACTCTACCATCACTAACATTTGACGCTATCTTCTTGATTCCAGAAACTGATCTAACTTCTTTCTCTATTGGCTTTGCTAACAACTTTTCAACCAATTCTCCTCGCATCCCTTCGATCTCAGAAACAACTGAAATAACAGGAATTTTGATAGTCGGGGTTCTTTCCCTAGAGAGCATGACGTAGGAACATGCCCCGTACATCAAAAGAGATATCAATAAAAATAAGGTGAATCTGTTCCTTTGCAGGAAAAAATCCAAAACAGCATTCATATATCCCCTCCCTTGAAGGATGTTTCGTTATAACTGTACGGTACCAGCTATTACTCAGAACCACGCTATAAACATGGCACCCAACACCATGCCAACGATATTGTTACCCTCTCATCATAATTAGGATAATAGCATATGCCACCAGAAACTTCGCTATACATAAAACACAACCGCTCCTCCCCACAAGGTTACTCAGAGTAGACGGCAGCCGCTAGCTCAAAAACTTTGAACTTTATCCGTAAGGCGATAGTTTTAGCGTTTCATTTGCAATTTCATTGTGGCTGCTGCGTAGAATTCCCTCTTTCCCGCACACACACTATGAAACAATTAACTCAACGTGTTTGGCTTTTCTTTTCGATGTATCTGCACGCCACTATAGATGCCTCGTATAGTAACAACATAGGAATAGCCAAACCTATCTGGCTCAACACATCAGGAGGAGTCAATACGGCAGCAATGATGAATATAACAACGATCGCTACTCTTCTTTTGTTTGCCAAGCTGCGCGAAGATATTATGCCAACTCGCGCCAGCAGAGTCAGAATCACTGGCAACTGAAATGCCAAACCAAAGGCAAACATCAACTGCAACACCAGATCCAAATATTCACTAACCGACGGCATAAATTCTATTGGCACCCCGACGGATGCATCTCTATTTTCGAACTTGATGAAGAACTTCCATGCCAATGGAAATATGTAGTAATATACCCCAGCAGCTCCCAAAGCAAAAAGAACTGGGGCCGCTATAAGATACGGAAGCAGAACCCTCCTCTCTGACTTGTATAAACCAGGGGCAAGAAATCTATAAAACTGAAAAGCAAACATGGGAAAGGATAAAAAAAGCGCCGCCATGGCTCCCACGCGCAAATATACGAAAAATGCCTCTGTGAGATCAGTATAAATAAGTGAAAAATCCTCATGGTCCCCTTCCAGCTCAACCAAGGGAATCAGCAAAAACTCATATATTTCTTCGGATAACAAGTAACAAACAACGAACATGCCCATGAAGAACAACACGGAAATAAGTACCCTAGCACGCAGTTCCTTCAAGTGCCTCGTTATCGACATTACGCCCTTTTCCATCTACCGCTAACCCGCGAAACGATAAGTGCTAACTAACAAGGTACCACCTGACAGCAGTTAGCGCTGTAATAAGATACTCTCCTCCGACAAAATTTGTACTACTTGCATAAAATAAAAACGTGCGCGCTTCAGCTATATCTTCTTACGACATATGATTCTATGATCTCTAAAAACTTTTCAAGTACGTCATCGCCTCGAATGGTACATGACTTGTTCCCATCTTCATAAACAACAGCGACTTCCCTTTCCCCATTTCCTGGCATGCTGAGACCCAAATTTGCGTGCTTGCTCTCTCCTGGTCCGTTAACCACACACCCCATAACCGCGACAGACATGTTTACGACTCCGGGATACTTCACCTTCCAAACCTGCATTTGGGACTCTATATACTCGTTAACACCGCGAACCAGCTTTTGAAAAATAGGGAAGTTAGTGCGGTTACATCCCGGACATGAAACAGTCTGTGCAGAGAAAAATCTTAGCCCCAACGCTTGTAAAATCTCTTTACATACCCTTACTTCCTGCGTCCTCTCTTCTCTAGTATACGAAGTCAGTGAAACCCTTATAGTATCTCCAATGCCTAGAAGCAGCAAATGTCCAATAGCAGCCGTGCTATTGACAATACCCCGAAGACCGGCCCCCGCCTCAGTGAGCCCCAAATGCAACGCATATTTGCTAGATTTTGCCAGTGCCAAGTACGTAGCAATTAAATCACTAACCCTACTCACCTTGCAGGAGACAACTATCTTATTCGGCGAAAGACCAAGATTTTCTGCAAGCTTTGCGCTCTCAAGTGCTGAGAGAACCAAAGCTTTCCTTTGAACAACACTTGAGTCTTCTGGCACCGGCAATGCAGCATTCTCGTCCATCAGCCTGGCAACCAAGGTCTTATCTAGACTGCCCCAGTTTACACCTATTCTGATAGGCATATCGTGTTTTGCAGCAAACTCTATAACGTCCTCAAAGCTCTTATCTCTTTTGTCACCAAACCCAATATTTCCGGGATTAATTCTAATTTTCCCCAAAGCTGCGGCACAAGTTGGATAATCACGCAGAAGCCTGGCCACCTCATACTGCCCACAACCAACTATCATTTTCTCATCGAAACCATACTTCACTAGCTGGTCGACAACGTCAGGGATCACCTTAATAGATTCATCGGAGTTTATTGCGACCCTGACCAACTCTGATCCCTCTCTGGCCAACGCTAAGATCTCGTTCATGTCTTGGTTGAAATCTCCGGTCCCGCCCAGCGCCATAGATTGTACAACTACCGGATTACCCCCGCCTATGACAACTCTGCCAATCCTTACAGCATAACTAATCCTGGGAACAACTCGCGGATCGCGAACGTCTAAAACACTATCTTCACATAAACTCATTGGCAGAATCCAAGAAATAACTACACAAACAAATATAGCTCACAGTGTCCAAAAAAGTGGTTGCCTGTTTCAGGCCTCAGCTCTGAAAGTAACTGCCACTTTCCCGATTAAGCGCTGTAATAATAGCACACTTAGCCACATTAATTGCAGCCACGTATAATACGCCATACTACAAGATCACAAGTTCGACTGCTAGAATGAAAAAACGGGAACTTCAACCAGCGACAAGCAGCGAAAACCCAAGCCCCCTAGTGGCAAGGGACGACCACAACCAATTTGATCACCACTCAACAAACCTATCGCATCCTCGACAACTTTTCTTCCCATCGCTGCCGAGCTACTAAAAACCATACCAGGCGTAAACGTTCATATAGGACTTGTTATCCTTACGCCCTGGGTCTTGAAAGCTAGTCCATTCTTCGCTCTCATCCGAAGAATCCTCTGCTGCTTCCTCTTCAGCAATGAACTCTTCTACATCTCCATAGGGGATCCATGGACCAGCTTTTTCTGAATCCTTTGGATGCTCAGCGGAGATATCTTCTCCTAATTCGGGTAGACCACGCTGTTTAACATTACTCTCGCTACCCATTTCCTTATTTAGCCCCATAACACCAGCGCCGCCAATATCGCGACGCGGAGCCTCTTTATCATAATTCCCGTACTTTTCTTTAGATTCTTCCCGAGGGAAGGCAACACCCATGGGATAAGTAAAATCATCGCCCAGCGCTTTAGCCCCGCTATAGTCAGGAAGTTCACTTTCCATATTCGTGATAAAGCCTTCTGTCATCAAGCCATCATGTGGCTCATCAATAACTTCCACAGTGTCGTCACTCTTTCCCTCAGCAGTCATTACTTCGACACTTTCTTCTTTTACATCATCCACATTCGGAGACGGAGCAACAGCGACTTTTTCCTCTTCCGGCGCCTCAACCTGCTCATCACTAAAATCAGGACCTACTATCTCTCCAACTTCCCATCTCGCTATTGTCTCTTTACGCTCCTCTTCAAAACTTTCCCAGTTATCAGCGCCGTCGCCATTATCTGGCGAAACAGGCTCTTTCTCTGATGGCACAGTACTATCACAATCTAGGTCGCGCTCTGCATCATCCTTATTACGGTCACACCCGTGGGATTTTTCGCATTCACATTCGCGATGCTTTCCATGATCGCATTCATGCTTTGCACTACCAACTGCATCATGCACGTCGCCAGGCTTGGTAACCATTCCTCCACCTTCAGAATGCTTATGCGATGGCCTTCCTACCCCATCGTGTTTGCGCTCCACAGCAACTCCTTTGCCGCATTTGCAACCAGGAGCTCCTTCGCATGCACAACCTACCTGCCCTAACCCACTGGCATCAACCAGAGAAACTTTTTTACACTCACATCCTCGTAGCTTTTCACAACCACATTCAACTTCTTCCAGACCGCGAGAAACGTGGCTTGTAACGTTCTTTTTGCACTCACAGTTACCAGGGTTTTCACAATTACATCCCTGCCCAACCACTACATCAGCACCCGTAGCTTCAGACCCTGCAGCTGCTCCTGAACCACTTTCCACGGGTCCTTGAGATGATTCTTTATTGGCACGCTCATACGCTGACGCACTCCCCCAGCTGCAATCGCAACCATTTTTTGCATCATGCTTATGCCTTACTCCACCCTCACCACATTCACAACCTAAGCCACCAGACCCTACTGCTCCAATGCTGTGAGTTTCAAACTGCGGAAATCCGCTTTCACGCTCAACATATTGCGGCGAAACATTAGCACTTGCAGACATTTCCTGCCGTTCAGTATGCCCAGCCCCTTTTGCAACGTCGTCCTTATCCAACATAATGTCTATAAATCTAGCCCCTGGCAGCGCAGAAAGGTCAATCCCATCTTTGTTTACCATCCCCCCGTTGTTATTCCTAGACACATCGCGAGTCACAGCCCCAAACTCACGGAGCTTTTTCATGATCCACGATCTTTTCTCTTCACTAACCTTAGGACATCCAAGCTCGCATCCTGGATCCGAACCTCTTTTTTTGCGAGCCTTCTCTCTTAAAACATCATGTCTTCGTTGTTCATAAACCTCATAGGACTGCGCAAAGCTCTCATCTTCGTCGAAAAGTACCCCTCCTGGATTAAAAACGGGAATGTAATTTTTACCTATCTCCAAGGCATGCCTACTCCAGCAGGAAGAAAGAAGTAACAAGACAAACAGAAAACTTATTCTTGACATTTAACTCACCGATGAAGCTTACAAAAACTACTCATCTTGAAGGTGGGCACAAGGACAGACAGAAAATTATAAGCAGATTGCATCTGCCACACCCGATCCCGCAAGACAATAACATCACTAGAATCTAATACAACATTTATCGCCAATAGGACTCTATCATGATAAAAATGCTCCGTACAGCCCCGATTAAATTAACACAGTTTTAAGGAACCTATTGCTTTTTCGGCGGCCTTCCGGACCCATAGATCGTACTCTATTACGTCACTCAAAGACCTTATTTCGCAATGTGAAATCGTGTTCATCACCTTCACAATCACCTTGGAAATTTCAAGAAAAGAAATACCCCCCAACAAAAACACTTCAACTGCAACTTCATTAGCTGCATTAAATGCTATCCCAGCAGCATGGCTGTTTTTGTGCTTCAAGACGTCAAAACCCCATTTAAACAGCGGAAACCTGTCGAGATCCGGAGTCAAAAACGTCAACCGACCGTGCGTCACAAGGTCTAGCCCATTTTCATAGATCTCCTTCCTTTCTGGCCAATATAGAGCATGAAGTATGGGAATGCTCATATCAGGCGGCGACATCAACGCTATAGATTCCCCATCCGCATGTGATACCAAAGCGTGCACTACGGACTCCGGATGGACAACGACATCAATCTTGTCGCAACTTAGAGAAAACAGGTAGCTTGCCTCAATTACTTCTAGCGCTTTGTTAGCCATGGTAGCACTATCAACTGAAATCTTCTTTCCCATCTTCCACACCGGGTGCGCCAAGGCATCATCAAGGGTAGCATTTTTCATCTGCTCCTTTGTCCACTTCAGAAATGGCCCTCCCGAAGACGTTATCGTCACTTTTTCTGGACTCACCCCATAAGACAAAAGTCTGAAAACCGCATTGTGCTCAGAATCTACTGGAACTATATTAACACCACGGCTTTTTGCAGCCTTCATCAGGAGACTTCCACCGCAAACCAAGCTCTCCTTACTCGCCAACGCAATATAACTCACCCCTGCATCGATGAGCCCCATCGTGGGTTCTAGTGACGCAATGCCAGTAATGGCCATGAGCGCACAATCTACCGACCGCACCCCCGCAGCTTCAATAACGGCATCTCGACCAGCCAATACCTTTATCCCCGTACCGCTCAGAGCATCTATTAACGCCCGGTAACACCTATCATCAGCAATTACCGCCATTTTCGCGTCAAGTAACTTCGCCTGCGAGGCCAAAAGCTGAACACTATCTCTCGCTACCAAAGCTTCAACCTTGAAATCTGCAGGGTTTCTATGCAGAATCTGCACGGCCTTTTGTCCAATAAACCCCGTAGATCCAAAAACTGAAACTCTCTTCACGTCGCTCAACTCGCATATTATCACGCACACAGAAACGTAGAAAACACAAAAGACCGCAGCTAGAGCTACAAATTACCTAAAAGGCATCAAAGTGATCTCGATAAAACACCATGATCACACTCAGCACCACAGAAACAAGTGCAACCACATACAGACCTACGCTTCCGATGATGGCTGGAACATCATCTCTCGCTTCATCGAAATAGACTACCTTTGCTATGCGGAAGCAATAATAGCATGGTATTATGCTGGTAATACTCAAAAATATTATGCATACAAATATGTGCAAATTGCCGGCACTTAGAGAAGCTACGGATTTTAAAATAGCGTACTTGGCAAAAAACCCAGAAAACGGTGGCAGCCCCGAAGAAGCCAACATCGAGGAAACCAGCATGAGAGACATTATTGGATATTTAGCGGAAATACCCGCCATGCTGGGAATCTCAAATCCCTCGTCGTCATACATAAGCACAATAGAGAAAATCCACATGTTAATCAGGACGTAAGTTACCGTGTAGTAGAGCAACGCATTAAAAGTTGCATTATTCCCCGCTAGGGCAGCAATAACAAATCCTATATGCCCAATATTTGCGTATGCCAATAGTCGCTTTATATTTTTCTGCTGCATCGCACCAAATTCTCCCACAACCATCGATGATATTGCCAATAGCACCATCACCCACTGGTATGTAAACAAAGAAGTATCGAGCGCCCTAGTGACCCTGGTAACTGTCAAGATCAACGCCGTTTTTGTCACTATAGTGAAAAACATAACAGCAACAGTGGAGGCTCCTTGGTAAGTATCTGGCAGCCACATATGAAACGGCACCGCAGCAAGCTTGAATAACACACCCACTAGGACCAAAGCGCATCCAAACGCCTCTCCCATTGACCCTTCCCCAGCTAGCACTTTGGCCAGCACTGAGAATTCAAAACTGGAGGAATAACCGTACACAAAGGAAATACCATAGAGCATCAAGCAAGACGATATCGCACCTAGAATGAAGAATTTTATGGCGGCTTCCGATGCCTTCCTAGAACTCCGGTTGAAACACACAAGTATGTAAGAGGCAAAGCCTATGAGCTCAAACGATAGGTAAAACGATAAAAAATGATCTGCCTGCACAATACAAACTGACCCCAAAGTGGCCAGAAGCATCAAAACGGAAAACTCGTACCTATACGACCTATTTGCAAAAAAGAACAATAAAAACGCGGCTAACCCCGTCAGCAGAACGATTACACGTGATAGATACACATGCCCCGTTCTCGCTATCATCCCATTGAATAGTGAAACAGCATCACCAGAAAACTGTGCAAGCTCTGCAGCTGCAACCCCGGAGGCAGAGCCAACAAAGAGCACAGCAAGCCCGCGGACCCATCTCTCACCTATGGCCATTCCAGCAATCAACAAAGCTAGAGAGGCACCCAGCATAGTGAGCTCCGGTATCACATATGCCAAATCTTTAAAGTACATGCGTCACTCTCAAGCTAACCGGATTTTGTACAACGACAGCAAAACATCACCAACCCAGGGTTTCAAAAAAGAAATAACCAAAGAAGGAAATATACCCAAGAGAATCACCAAAACCGCAAGAGAACCAAGCACTACTAATTCCCACACGTTTATATCGCTTTTCCCAACAAAAGCACCTTCAGGCGCACTTCCCCATACCACCTCACGACACAGACGTAACATATATGCCGCACTTAACACAGCTCCAACAGCAAAACACACTACCGTGAATTTAAATGCCTGGAAGATCCCCAAAATAGACAAAAACTCACCTATAAAACCCGATGTCCCTGGCAAACCAGCGGAAGCCATGCTGAAAAATATCATCATCAAAGAAAGCCTTGGCATTGCGGATGCCAGCCCCCCACATTTTTCCATCTCCATGGTACCGGTTCTGCGGTATATTATACCGACACACAAAAATAACGCTGCAGATATGAGGCCATGACTCACCATTTGAAAGACTGCACCTATTATACCGCTCTCATTTAGAGAAAATATTCCAGCAGAAACAAAACTCATGTGCGCTATTGAAGAATAAGCAACCAGCGCCTTCATGTTTTTTTGTGAGTACGCAATCAGGGATGAATAAACCAATGAAATAGCGCTGAGAAAGATTACAAACTTTGAAAGTTCAAAACTCACAGCAGGCAGGCCACCCAGGCAAAATCTAATGAATCCGTATCCACCCATTTTGATCAGCAGACCGGCCAACAGCACAGATCCCAAAGTCGGAGCCTGCACGTGAGCCTTAGGTAACCAAGTGTGACATGGAACCATCGGGAGCTTGACAGCAAAAGCAAAAAAACACGCCGTCCATAACGCAACACGGAACGCAAACGGGATTGCTTCATAAACATGTATGTCTGAATAAAAAGAGTCAAACACCCCCAGGGAAAAAATCTTCGAGTATACGATAGCTACAAGAAACAATAAAGAAGCCGTGGCCGTATATATAAGGAACTTAAATGCCGCGCCTATGCGGTCGCCGTGCCCCCAAAACCCTATGATAAAAAACATCGGGATAAGCGATGCTTCAAAAAACGCGTAAAACAGAACTGAAGAGTCTACAATAAACACACACAAGACAAACGCTTCTAGCAAAGCTAAAAGTGCAAAAAACGAATGCTCTTTTTCTTTCTCTATGCCACAAGCATCACTAAAGACACCACTAATCGCAACCAAGAAGAACAAAAAGGTAGTCAGGCTAACCATAAGTAGCGAAAGCCTGTCCAGCTTGAACTCAAAACCTGAAACGCCCGATACAAAGAGCTCTCCCTCGACGCCCATTCCGTTTGAAAAGTTGAGTAAAACACCCACGCTAACAATAAACGCCGCGGCAGTAGCTGCGATGAACACAGAGCCCTTAAGGCTAGAAGGAAACCCCCTCAGGAAAGAAAGTGCAGACGCCCCTGCTACGGGAATAAGGATCAATAAAGGTATCACCGTGTTTTAAAACCATACACCACCAACAGCACAGCAGCCACCGCTCCAAGCAGCATAACAAGAGCGTAACCCACCACACGCCCGCTCTGAACCCTGACACTATGTCTGGCACAGGTTCTGACCACCCCAGTAATACCATCTAGGAAGAAATAATCAATCACTTTTTGATCTGCAATCACCCAAAACACCTCGGCTATTTTGCTCATTGGCAAGACAAAAACACGTTGGTAAATCTCGTCGAAGTAAAACTTCTTTATCAGAACATTCTTCAGAGCTCCCGGAACCAAATTACCCAATTTTTTTGTATGATGCAGGTAATACAAAAACATCCCTATAATCCCCATAGCTGCCGGAATCAACTCTATCACATGGCTGACCTCCTCGTGCTCACCGATACGCAAACTACCTGCCCAAAACTCTTCGCCCGTAATTCCAAAAAGGTTCTTGAATGCCATGCCGGAAAATATCGCCCCCACCGCAAGCACTAACAGAGGCAACAGCATTATCTTTCCCGATTCATGAATCGAGTCAATCCTCTTGGAATAAGGATTATGGAACACTTTTATCATCAATCTGCACGAGTATGCAGCAGTAAGACATGCTACTACGTTGGTAACCACAAAGCCAACACAGTGACCGTAGCTACTCTCGATTATTAAGTCTTTCGAGTAATATCCTGCCAGGGGAAACACACCCATTAGCGCAAGAGATCCTACCCACATCAGCGCATACGTAAAAGGTACATCACGCCAACAATTATTACTCATATGCTCTATTCTTTGTTCCCCATGGTTCGAGTGGATCACATTACCAGCTAACAGGAATAACAAAGATTTAAAAAACGCATGTGTTAGCAGGTGAAACATAGCCAAATGGTAACTAGACGTGCCGCAAGCAACAAACATATACCCGAGCTGGCTGCAGGTTGAATAGGCAACTATCTTCTTGATGTCCTCTTGAACTATAGCTACCAGCGCCGCAACTAGACAAGTAGCAAGTCCAACCGTCAGTATCACCTCTCGAGCTAAAGGAGAAAGCTCAAACACCATGTAACTACGAGCCACCAAGAAAACCCCAGCAGTGACCATAGTAGCAGCATGAATAAGGGCCGAAGCCGGAGTAGGACCCTCCATGGCATCTGGCAACCACACATGTAATCCCAGCTGCGCTGATTTCCCCATACACCCTAAAAACAGCAAAATTCCTGCCAGGTCGATTACATCAACTTCCACACCCATGAGCTCAACAGTGCCTAAATTGCCACCTTCCGAGATTTTTGCAAATATCTCGTCGAAATTTAGGGTATGAAATGCATAAAAAACTACTAGTATCCCGCAGAGGAAAAACAAATCACCAACTCTATTCACCACAAAGGCCTTCATTGCGGCTTTTGTAGCTGTATCCTTGTGAAACCAAAACCCTATAAGGAGATAGGAGCACAACCCCACTCCTTCCCAACCGAAAAATAGCTGCATAAAGTTTCCACTGGTTATCAGCACCATCATGAAAAACGTGAACAGGGAGAGATATGACAAGAAGCGCACCGCTCCCTTGTCATGGTGCATGTATCCAATAGAGTAAATATGGACAATCAGCGATACTGTGGTCACCACGATCATCATCAAAGTGGTCAGCTTATCAATGTATACGGACCAATGTACCGATACGCCGCCCACTTCGAGCCAAGAAACTATGTCTATTTCGTAGTGCTGCTTGGAAAACGTAAAGAAATACCAAGACAGCGCCGTCGAGAGCCCTATACAGAGACAAGCCACAACGTGCGAAATGTGCTCTTTACGCTTAAGTAATTGCCCCAATAACGCTCCTATAAGCGGTAGCGTAACACACAAAAACTCTAAACTGAACATAACAGCTACTTACTAAAAGTGAACCCATGCAAGTCCATAACGCACGCCTAAATCAATCCCATAGAGTGTTTCATCACATCTTGAGCAAGCTCGCTTCATCAAGGTCTATATTTCCCACATTGCGGAAATGAGCCAACATGATGGCCAGCCCTATTGCAGACTCCGCTGCGGCTACAGTCAGCACAAATACCACAAAAATCTGCCCTTGCACATCTCCACTAAATGAAGAAAATGCCGCAAAGTTTATATTTACACCCAGCAACATGAGTTCTAGAGACAGCAAAACACTTATGACGCTCTTGCGGTTAATAACCACGCCACAGATACCGATCACGAACAATACAGCCGCCAAAATGAGAAAGTGATTTACTGTCACCCCAGCGCTTACTAAAAACTCCACGTTCTGCCTCCTATGAGATCACACGCACCATCGATGACATTAGTCGGTATCACTAACACCCCTGCCAACCTCAGGAGACACCAATCGCACCCTTGAAGATCGACTTACCTGTACACCCACGTCTTGCTTCAAAGACTTTGACGTACCAAAACGCAATGTTAACACCAGAGTCCCTACAGCAGCTACTAGAAGTAAAACACCCGATATCTGAAACGCGTAGAAGTACTCCGTGTACATCTGCGACCCAATTAGAAAAATGTTACTATCCATCGAGCTCCCCTTTACACCGGCACTATTTATGAAATCTGCTTTGGTAACCAAAACTGCATACACTGCACAGCAAAAGAATATCGCACCGAGACCAACTCCTATAGGGTAGTACCTCACTAATCCATGAGCAGACTTCACTCGATCCAGATCTAGCATCATCACAACAAATAGGAACAATACCGCCACTGCGCCGACATACACAATAACCAGCAGCATAGCTACAAGCTCCGCGCCTAACATGACAAACAGCGCACTAGAAACGAAAAAAGTCAAAATAAGAGCGAACACCGAGTGAACCGGATTCGACGAGGCTACAACGGCCCCAGCGGCAACAACGACTACCCCTGCAAAGAGGAAAAATAAAAAACCTACCATCGACCTGGCGCAAAGCCTAACACCGCCTGAATATAGCATAATGGCAGTGGTTAGCAAACCAAATTGACTCACAACCTCCAGCAAAACTTAACTCACGTTCGCCAACACCCTGAGCACAAACTAGCGATGGCCTTTAAGCATGCACATCACTTTAAAAATGGCTTTAACGGTACCCCACTCGGGTACCACCTACCAGTCTAGTAGCACATCATATGTGGCGTAGTTGCAACGGAATTTAGCATTTATCATCCAATGTCAGCTGCACCTCATCACCAACAATTTGAAACACAGCAACATAAATGTCTATTCGCACTAAGTTTGTCTCTACACAATAGTAAGAACTATTAGCCCTGCGCAAAATCACAAAACGCAAAATGATCTTAAATCGCTTATAGAAGGAGTATTATTTACTAAATCTGAAAATCAGATTGCACTAGTTAGTTAGCTATCTTAAACCGTATAATGAAGTAATCAGCCCCTTTAGCGAGCGGGGGTTGCTATAATGACAACAAAAATTACCACAAGGCCACTCCCGTTAGGGTACCTGTTTACCCCCCCCCAACACTCAGGTATAAAAAACCAATAAATTGATTATATTTCGCAAAGTTTTCATGGTTAATAATACGCTTTTATAACCGCCACAGGTATGGCAATGAGCAAATAAACTAAAAGCTTTCGATGGCGCCGCATTATTCTTCGCGAACCTATGTGATAAAAGATGTTTTTACAATGAGCTATTAACAGGAAGATTGCACCTATCCCCCAGATGCAATGCGCCTGTGACGCTGTGATGACCTGATTCTCTCAACAACCATCGACCGAAAATGCCTAAATAGGCCTTGGATTGGCCATACTGCTGCATCTGCAAGAGCGCAAATGGTGTGCCCTTCGATCTGTGATGCCACATCTAGTAGCTTGTCTATCTCATCCTCTTCAGCAGTGCCATCAACTATTTTTCGCATCAGTCGCCACATCCAACCCGTCCCTTCACGACATGGGCTACACTGCCCGCAAGATTCATGCATATAAAAAGCAGCCAGCCTCTCTATTGCCTCTACAAGATCGGTGGATTTGTCCATTACTATCAAGCCTGCAGTACCCAAACCTGACTTAGCGGCTCTTAAAGCATCAAAATCCATAGTTATTTCATCGCATATATGCTTAGGCAACATTGGAACCGAAGAGCCTCCTGGAATAACTGCTAACAGGTTATCCCACCCTCCTATAACGCCGCCTGCGTGCTTCTCTATGAGCTCCCTCATGGGGATCCCCAACTCTTCTTCCACATTACATGGCTTGTTGACGTGACCTGATATACAAAAAATCTTCGTCCCTGTGTTATTGGGGATACCTAGAGAGGAAAACCAGCTCGCCCCTCTACGCAAAATATCTCCCACAGTAGCAATGGTCTCGACATTATTGATGGTAGTTGGCGCACCATAAAGACCCACAGCTGCTGGAAAGGGCGGCTTAAGACGCGGCATACCCTTGCGTCCCTCAATAGATTCCATCTGGGCACTTTCTTCACCGCAAATATATGCCCCCGCTCCCCTGTGTATGTAAACATCGAGATCATAACCAGATTTGCAGGCATTCTTTCCGAGCAAGCCTTGCTCATAAGCCTCTTCTAGAGCCTTCTGTAGAACCGTGTATTCGTTATAAAACTCTCCTCTTATGTATATATAAGAGGCGGTAACTCCCATAGCGAACCCCGCCAGAAGGATACCTTCAAGAATCTTATGGGGATCATACCTGATTATGTCCCTATCTTTGCAGGTTCCTGGCTCTGACTCATCGGCATTCACTATCAGGTACGCTTTCGAACCCTCAGGCAGGTTCTTGGGCATAAAGCTCCACTTCAACCCTGTAGAAAAGCCTGCACCACCTCTGCCACGCAGGCCAGAATCTTTCACTTCTTGAATAATCCTCCCTCGCCCCAGATCAAGAAGCTCCTTGGTATTGCTCCACGCACCGCGCTTCCTGGCAGCTTCCAAATAAGGGCTTTCCCTACCTGCAAGATTAGTAAATATAGCGTCTTCTTCTCTCACGCCCTCTCCCACAAGACAACGACAACACTACCCATATAACTAAGAGCTTAGGTTTTTAAATTATAAACAGCTAGAAAAAACTTCTTATACCAACCCTGGATGCAAGTTCCTTAACACAGAACTGCCAATTATATCCAACTCGCAATACCTCATCCAATTCCTTAATCACATCAGTCCCCCGCTCTTTTACTATATGCTCAACATACGTAAAAACTTGCTTCCACAACTCGTCAGAAAACATACTGTTCTTCCTTGTATCTAACAGGCTATCCTGTAGGGACTCATCTTTTTTCAATGATCTGTACAGACCACTCTGGAGGTCAATGACTTGTTCCACGCTGCCATAACGCATATCATAGATGCGATAAAAACCACCTCTGCCGCCGGCACCATAAAGCCCGTCTGAAATCATTCCTTGAACTATACCCGGCAAATTGCACCGTACCTGATGCAATAAATCATCCTTGCCTAAAACCCCCACTAGCGCTTCCAGACCCGCTATAAATTTATCGAGCCCCAATGCATCCAACACCTTAAAGGCACCTAAGCAGACTCCTGTATCTTCATTGGAAACCAAACGATCTGCTACCTCTACCATCATACCAGTGCGCAACGCCGAAATTGCACAAGTTCCCGCCCAAAAATAGCCAAACCTGTCAAAGAGATTACTACCAATTGAGGTCCGTAGCATACTTATTAAGCAAGAGAAGTTTTTCTGGACAAGGCGGAAACATGGCTCCACGCTTTCCGCATAGAGGATGCACTCAAACGTTGGCCTATGTTGGTAAAACGAGGGAAATGAAACACCCGCGACCCTGCTCGCCAAAGAACCTGACATTCCCTCATGTATTTCACCGTATTGCGCGCTAGTCATGCCATAAGATAACAGAAGCATCTTCCCATTCTTGACCGCCGGGCTATTATAAAACGCAGCTTTGCTCGCACCCTCGGGAATGAGCTCTAGCACACAACACGCATCTCCTATATCACAGAAACCACCGTTAAAACTTCGGATTTCCACCTGTGCTCCTGGGGGCATAGCCCTCCCCTCTTCGCAGTACACCAGGACATCGATTCCAACATCTACACAACGCTGTATAAGGGACTTATGAGAAAGAGTAGGATCCACCACAGCCAATATTTTATTAAGCAAGGACCCTCCCAACACTTGTTAAAAAAAGGCACCTAGGAGATCTAGAGAACCCACCTAAGCACCGAACTCGTCCTTAATTTTTTGCACTACATCCTCAGAAGGGTTTTCCCCCCATCCCGAATATAGAATCTCCCCGTAGAGTGCTACGTCCATAGAGCCACTCTTGCTCCTAGCGAGAAACATTTCTCTCTTGTGCTTATCCACAAGAACATAGTGCCATGCAGGCCTTCCCTTGTCCTTTCCCCGAACCAAAAACAAGCAATCCAACCTGCTTTTCTTAGTAGCCTTTGCAAAACCCTCGCTTCCTGCTCTTGTGGTTCTCAAAACGCTCTTATCCTCACGATAAGAAGCCGGCTTTTCATTTTTTCCAAGAAGCTTGGAGAATACCTTACTCCCCGCTGAGGGAGCCCCAGACCCCTCCTCTTCACTCTTCTTAGCCGACACACTACCCTTGCTGAACCTAGAAGCAAACCCTTTATCGCCACTGGAGAAACCACCCTGATCCGTCATAGCGTAAACCCCTAAAAGTACAATAATCCAGCGAAACAGCAACTTTCGCCGAGTGTAGCACGTGACAAACGCCAGTTCAACAGTATTCCGGCATAACCTTCGCTCACATTTTCACAGCAGCACGGAATTCTCTACCCCCTCTAGAAGGAATGATCACCCTGCTTCACGGACGACACACAGCACTAAACGTACCATGGAATGATAAACTCATTTGGTATCTATTAAATTAACACTCTACTTAACCATGCAGTAAATAAAAAGTTCTGGCATGACATGCATTGTTAATGCGAGTATCCCAGTTAATGCGAGTATCCTATTGCAAAATTATATCTGACTCTATGTGCAATGCCACAGAGCAACCTAAACAAAACCTGGAAGAGTGACTGAGTTGCGCTTATAATCCCGACTCTTAGTACGATCACTTGTATGAGGATGCGGAGGGCTGATCCTCTGCATTTTGTATAGCGCATGGATGATTTGGTGATTCTAACGGGCCCGACAGCATCGGGGAAATCGGAAGTATGTGAGATAATCTCCAATGAGGTTGCCTGTAGGGTAATTAACTGCGATTCAAAGCAAATTTACTGCGATGTGCCAATAATCACCGACCAGCCCACGTCTATGTCTTGTGGCTACTATCGCCTTTATGGATACGTTTCTCCAAGTCAAAACTACTCAGCAGGGTTATGGCTTGAAGATGCTAAGAAAGAAATACAGAATGCCAGGCAGGATGGACTCCTTCCTATAGTCATCGGAGGCAGCGGCCTGTACATCAACGCCCTCCTTAATGGCCTGTCTGACATACCGCAGGTAAGCAAAGAGGTCCGCGATAGGGCTATAGATCTACTGTCAACAATGGGAAAAGATGCATTCTATGAAATGCTAGTCAAAATGGACAAAAACGCAAAAAAGCTTCATAAAAACAATTCTCACCAAATTCTGAGAGCGTTTGAAGTTATGGAGCAGACCGGGATATCAATTTTTACGTGGCGCACGCAGTCTGCTAGAGTTAGGCCATTCAGAAACTATAAAATCTTCGTGCTGATGCCCTCCAGGGAAGTCTTATACAGCAAAATTAATCGTCGATTTCTGCACATGATGAGCTCTGCAGCTATAGACGAAGTGAAGCTTTTAATGTCAATGAACCTCCCAGAAAACCTGCCCATAATGAGAGCACATGGAGTACCAGAGATTGTAAAATACTTGTCGGGAACAATGGGCTTTGATGAGGCCATAGAAATCGCACAGAAGAATACGCGCCACTATGCCAAAAGACAGTGCACCTGGTTCCGCACCCAGCTACCATCAAGCGCGTCGTACTTCGCGGACAAACATCAGCTGGCGCAACATATTATCAGACTATACACCTGAAACTGCCTATTTACACAACATGGCAAAGTCTTTCCTATAATGCTTTAGTGCAGTATCAAGATGCTCAGGGGTGTTTTCTATCCAAGACAGCGGAACAAAACACGGCAACATATGTTGATTTGCTAACAACCTTGCACCCTGAAAGTGTGCCGCGCACAATGTTCTATTCTCTATGTTGCCTTTGTGTAGCGAAAAATATTCCTAGACACTAAAGGCTTAGAGTAACACAACAAAAAAAGTAAGTGCTTACCACAGGGTCCAGGCACCAGCAGCTAGTTCAATGTAAACTCGCTGACTAAAGGTGTTTCTCAGCGTAGTATTCTCTTGTGCTGCCTTTGTGTAGAAATTAAAATGCCAAGAACTTTGCTATCCAATGCAGCACGAGGAAAACACAGAAACATCAGTGTATTTAATCAACCCTCTACCCTGAAATTGTAACGCAGCACAATATTCTCTACGTCCCTTCGTACGATGCAACAGGTTGCAATGAGGTGAAATGGCAACGTTTACTCTATAAGCCTTTGTATAGCGCAAAATATTCCGAGACACTCAAAGTTTAAAGCAACACAATAAAAACAAAACCTATGCACTTACGGCTAATTCAGTGCCATCAGTAACACTACGGGGCTCAGCACAGTTTTGCTTTATACCTCCTTCCTGCCACGATACAATACCCCAGGGCACCTGCCACTGGGTAACAACACAACAATGACCTCGCCTATTTGCCGCAAAACTACTCCACTTGGGGTTGCATGGAAAAGTTCTCTCGATAATGCCTTTGCGTAATGAAAAAATATTCCTAGGTACTAGAAGTTCAAAGCAATAGGACCCAAGGGGCGCCAACCGAAAAGCCCCGTGCTCATGGACAATTTAAGTCGCTGTATACCGAGCGCATAGCTCCCTTTAGGGCGAAATCAAACTCACCGAGCATGGCTATTCTTAACCTTGAGACCGTTCACTAATCTATATACTGATATGCATGGATGGTAAACTCAAACGGCACCACCCCCGACGCCGCCATCCTTATGTTGGATATGGAAAAAGAAAGCTGCACCTTCCTAGTTTGAGTATCAACCAAAATACCTTGCACTAGATGTTTAACCCTGAACTCCACCACTGCACCACGCATTGAAGAAGTACTTTCCGGCAATAATTCTACCTTGTCTACCACGGCTTCCAAAGTCACATCTTCGGTTCCGTACTTGGTTGCTAATGCTTGCACCGCAACACCTTCCTCCATGCCGTTTTTAAACCCCACAAATATCTTTCGTGAAGAGTTGTTTTTGACGAACGCAAGCTGTAAATCCTCATCACCGCGCGTGTAAGATTCATAACGCTTTACATACTCACGCGCCAAGTACTCCGACAGAACGCTTTCCTCTTTCTCGTCTACATCAGCACTTAAACGCTTAATTATTAAGAACTCATCACTATATCTATCAGTGTACTTAATAAAGCTAAAATCTGTCCTGGTGGGAAACATTGAGTATATATCTATCGCTAAAAAGAGCGCCAAAGACGTGAGCACAACCAGGATAAAACTAAGCCAAGCACGCTCGGTAGTAACCGCTAGATATCGCGTACAATACCACCGGAGAGCCCCCTCAAAGTATTTCTCCTTTTCTCCTGTAAAGCTTACTCCCATGCCTCAACACTCATTCAACAACATACGAAACAGCCTCTGCTGCAGATGGTACACACGAACAGTTACAATTGTGTTTACGTAAAACAACTACTATCCCTTAGCATAATCCTTCCCCTTTTACCCGAAAGAATCCTACGAATAGTGACAAAACCAAAGCAAGCCATAACTCCAGCATGAGCGTATCTCATAAACCCTACCTTTTCTCTAACAACAAGCGCCAGAGTGGTATACAAACCACTGAAGCGCTTCTGCACAACTCTTTTGCATCCTCCCTGGTACCGCGCTAGCCATCAGTAGATTCAAGCTCCAAGTTCTTTGACGTCTTGACTCCAAGACTCTTGAGATTTTTAGTTCTAGACAATATATTTCCATGTCCTTCTGAAAGTTTCTTCATGCTTTCCCGATACACGCCGCTCGCAGCATCAAGCTGTTTTCCAAGCTTGCGCATATCTTCCACAAAGCCTGCTATTTTGTCGTAAAGGGCCCCTCCTTGACGGGCAATCTCCATGGTGTTTCGATTCTGTCTTTCAAGTCTCCACAGGGATTCTATAGTCCTGAGAGTGGCAAGTAATGTTGAAGGACAGACTATAACTATCTTCTTGCACCACGCATATCCGTGCAGCTCTGAATCAGCGCGCAGCATGAGAAAATATGCACTCTCTATAGGAATAAACATCAGAACAAAATCCGGGGCATTTATGCCCTCAATGTCGGAATATCTTTTACCAGCCAAGTCATTCACGTGCGATCTTACCGAGTGCACAAACTGTTTGAGGTACGTCATCCTTACTCTCTCATCCTGCTTTTCCGAACAGTACCTTTCGTAGTGCACCAAAGACACTTTAGAATCCACCACTATATGCTTACCTTCCGGCAAGAGTACCACAACATCGGGAAACTGCCTTCCGCCCGTTACACCCTGAAGAGCCATTCCGGTGCTTTGCACCTTATAATCCTGATCTTTCCTCAGTCCTGAGTCTTCCAAAACCTTCTCTAAAATAACTTCTCCCCAACAACCTTGCATTTTTGTATCACCCTTTAACGCACTAGCCAGGTTTTCTGCCTGCAAGGTTATTCTTTCATTGGCCAATACTATCCGTTGGATCTCGTTTTTGAGGGAGAACTGCTCCTTACCGTGACGCACAAATGCTTCTTCGAGTTCCTTCTTCAAGGTATCCATGTTCTCCTTCACCGGAGCTAGAAGAACATCTATCCCTTCCTTGGAAATCTTACTAAACTTGTCCATCTTTTCATCAAATATCCGGTTAGCAAGGTTCTCAAAATGCAGCTTATACTGCTCATCCACAGCCTTGAAGTAGGAATCTAGCTGTAGCTGGTTGTTCTCAAGATTCTTTTTCTCAATATCAAGCACCAAGGCCTTATCTCGCACAGCCTGCAGTTCTTTGTTTAGCGAATTCACCTCTTGACGCAAAAATTCGTTTTCCCTTTCCCCATCTTGCAATCTCCTGACACAATCTGCCTTTTCCGCTTCCAGATCTACACAAAACTGCCTAGGCACCCTAGTCTTTACCAATATTAAGTAGGTGATGAAGGACACTATCGCCCCTTCGACAACCAGCATAGCCATCGTTGACGCGGTAACATTAAGAATCATAAACAGGCCGATACTTGTGGCAAAATAGTACTGACAATTGTATGGCTTATCGTATAGTATGTCTAAATTCTTCTGCATGTGTGACGGACAGAAATGCACGATATCGACTTCATAAAAAATAATCCTTCTATTTTTGATAAGGCGATGGAATCACGCGGGCTTTTGCCTATAGCTGGAGAGATAATAGAGTTGGATAACACAAGACGTCAGCTGCTGTCTGAGTTGTATGCTCTCAGAGAACAACGAAACATTATCGCCAAGGAAGTTCCCTTACTAATGAAAAAGGGCTTGGATTGCGCGCAACACGTTGAAAATTCCAAAAGCATCTCCAGCTCCATAAAAACTCTCGAAGAGCGTTTACGTGATGACAGAAAGCTTGTAGATATCCTGCACAACCTGCCCAACATTCCCGATGACAGAGTACCGTTAGGAAAGACTGCTGACGACAACGTTGAAGTGCGCACCTGTGGAAAAAAAAGAGACTTTACCTTCAGCATAAAACCACACTATGAACTGGGTGAGAATTTAAACCTCATGGACTTCCGCAGAGCTACCACGTTGTCAGGATCCAGATTTTCAATACTCAGTGGTCAGCTTGCTAAGATAGAAAGAAGCTTGGCCAATTTTATGCTGGAGATGCACACCCAAGAATTCGGCTATCGCGAAATATTTCACCAGGCTCTGGTTAATGACCAGGCTATGTTTAATGTTGGGCAACTGCCAAAATTTGCTCTAGATTCCTTTAAAACCACCAATGACATGCGTTTGGTCCCTACCAGCGAAGTTATTCTGACAAATCTGGTTGCCGAGAGTAGTGTCCCTTATAGCTCATTGCCCTTACGATTCACCGCATACTCCCAGTGCTTTAGAGCTGAGGCAGGAAGTGCTGGGTTAGACACCCGCGGCATGATCCGACAACATCAATTCAGCAAGGTAGAACTGGTAAGCATCACTGAAGCCAACCAATCCGACTCAGAGCTAGAAAGGATGCTCCACATCGCAGAAACAGTTCTTAGCCGTCTTGAATTACCCTACAGAACAATGTTGCTATGCTCCGGTGATATGGGATTCTCCGCCAGCATGACGTATGACATAGAAGTGTGGATGCCCGCCCAAAATAAATATAGAGAAGTATCTAGTTGCTCAAATTGTAAGGACTTCCAGGCAAGAAGAATGACAGCAAAGTGTTTTCGTGTAGAAAACCAAAACAAAATTTCCTCTCTCGTCCACACTTTGAACGGTTCTGCTTTGGCAATAGGCCGCACCATAGCTGCAATTTTGGAAAATTATCAAAACCCCGACGGCTCAATCGCAGTACCAGATGCCCTAAGGAAGTACATGGACACCGACAAAATAGTCCCTTCTCTCCCCCTACCATAAAGCTCTACTCCGAAGCTAAGGAGTACAACATCTTTGAGCGCCACTACGCAAGTAAGGTCGGGAGCGACGTCTCCATGCGGAATACCGTGTATGATCAACACAAATCTGAAGCCGATAAAAAATCTCCCGCCAAACATAACACCGCCAACAACGCGCAATTTATTGCCTATGTGAAAAAAGATTAGGAAATCAAAGTGTGCTTGTGTAACAGCTCACAGACTGCATTTAGTGCGCCACAAATTCGCCCTCCCTGCACTCTACATTGAAAATTCAGCTGTCAAATACAAATATAGCTGCATAATGGCTCCGTGATATGTTTCGCAGAGAATATCAGGACAGTACAACAAGGAACGGCAGCCCGCTAACGTACATGCAGCACTGGAACTGCTCTAATGCCAGTAGCCCCCCAACAACCATGGCATAATCTCATAAACAAAATCACGCGGTGCTAAGGATATGTTTGTAACAAGGTAAGCAGTTAGAGCCACAGGTTAATAGCCATTATGTTGCCGTTTAATTTTTAAAGCCCAGCGAACAAGAAGCCCCTTGATTCACAACAAACACCTGATAAGACCTGGCACTTTTCCCTAACGCAAAGCAAGATTCTCTCATCCCCCAGCAATGACATCAAACTATGAGTAGCAAAAACACTATGATAAACCCTATGGCCGATGAATGCGGGAATGATAACCATGCGCGCCACATCAAGATTTAAAATTCACACAGGTTGATCACGTACCGACACCGACGGAGTTGAGCTCACACGCATTCGAATATATGTGCATGCTCGCCAAAAAACCACACAAACATCCATACATTTCGGGCAGTCGCACCCGCGCTGAAATTAAAAATATCACCACTTGACCACCGGGGGCATCGACATCATTAAAGCATCTGGATCGCCGTTGGTCATGATCCCAAACCTAGTGCCCCTGTCATATAGCAGATTGAATTCCACATATCTGCCACGCTTTATCAGTTGATGCTCACGCTCCTCTTCAGTCCACCTCTTGTACATCCTCTTCTTCACGATAGCAGGGTAAACCGAGAGGAAGCATTCCCCCACAGCACGGGTAAACGAAAAGTCTCGGTCAAAATCTTTCTGTAGGTAATCGTAAAATATTCCACCAACGCCCCTGGGCTCTTTTCTGTGTGGCAAATAGAAATACTCTTCACAATTTGCCTTAAACTTGCCGTAGTATTGGTTGTCAAATAGATCACACATCGCACGCAAGTTATCGTGAAAAAAGGATGTGTCATCGTCGTTGCTGTACATAGGTGTAAGGTCTATTCCCCCACCAAACCAGCTTTTAGCGGTACATATGAATCTAGTGTTCATGTGTATGGCCGGCACATGAGGAGAACACATATGAGCAACTACCGAAACCCCACTTGCCCAAAACTGGCCACCACTTTCTACTGCACCCGGAATCTCAGTGGAGAAATTTTCCCCCATTTTCCCGTGTACAACAGAAAAGTTCACCCCTGCCTTTTCAAAGACGGATCCGCGCAATATCACTGACTCCCCACCACCGCCGCCATCTCTTTGCCAACTTCTGCGGCTCACATCAGGAACTTTGTCAGAAAACTCAGACTCGATAACAAAAAACTCGTCGACTATTCTGTCTCTTATGCTCGAAAACCACCGGGAAACTTCGTCTTTTTTCTCATCCATAACCAACAACTGTAAAACTCATTACCAAGCCAAACACAAACAGAGCCGCCTGCATGGCACCATCCACTATCTACAAAACATAGAATATCTAAGCAAACTAGTCCTTGCAAAAATTACTGCAGATCCTTGCGCCAGTTCCATGAGTGGTAAACAGCTCAGCTAGCAACACATGCGGCTTAGCCCCATGAACAACATGTGCAGTGCCACAGGTTTCACGCGCAAATTTAACACAGGTGTGAATACGCTGCACCATAGACTCGGAAACCATACCATCATTTAGTAACCTTTCCACCTGATCAGCAGAATCAGAAAGCACATCACTGCCGCGTTGCATATCCGTAATATCCTCGGCATTATCAGTCAAGATAATAAGCTTCTCCGCCGCCAATGAGGATGCTATAGCACCTGCTACTAAATCGGGATTGACCACATGCGTCGTACCATTAGATCCACTGCAAATCGGCGCTATCACTGGGATAAAATCGGATTCTTCGAGAAAAAACAAAAGGTCAGTGTTGACGTGGTTAGGCTCTCCCACGTACCCAATATCCATTATTTTTTCTACGTTATTAGGCTGGCCACCACGCTCTGTAAAGCACACCTTCTTTGCTTCTATCAGATTCGCATCTTTACCGCTTATACCAACGGCATACCCGCCGTTATTGCTTATTAACTGCACAATCTCTTTATTGACAATCCCAGAAAGGACCATCTCCGTTATTTCTAAAATCTCAGAATCTACGACGCGAAAATCGTTTACGAAAACACCATCTTGACGGCCGAATTTTTTCAGCGCCTCTTCTACCCTATGGTTTCCACCGTGCACTACTATTGGATTGATGCCCACTTGCTTCAGAAGCACAACATCGTTGGCAAAGCTCTCAGCCAGTTTCAGATCCTGCATGGCAACACCGTCATATTTGACAACGAAGGTTTCACCAGAGAATTGTTGAATACACTTTATAGACTCTGAAAGGGCCTGTGCTTCCTTTACCCACCGCTCATTTCCGGAACCCTGTCCTGCATCAGAATCAAGTCCCTGTTTTCCGCCGGCACCTTCAGATACATTTTGAAACTTCATTTACCAACTCCTTTATTCCCCTTCCAGATCTACTACTCACATACATTACGGGATGTGCCAAAAAACGACTTTCCCCGATCTGGCCCTGTACGAAAGATGCCATGGCACTTATCTCTCTCTCAGAGAGTTTATCAGATTTCGTAAGAACTACACTGTGATGAACCCCATGTTCTTCCAACCAACCTAGAAAATCCCTATCTGTGTCCTTGAGACCAATCCTAGAATCTATAAGCAAAAAAAGCCGCTGTAAAGCTTCCCTGCTAAGCAAATAGTGTTCCATAACCCCTAAATATCCTGCTATTTCCTCTTTTGATGCCTTGGAGTATCCATATCCAGGTAAATCAACCAAAGCCACTATGCCTTGATTTAAGTAGAAATTTATTTGCCTTGTGGAACCGGGATTGGAAGAGGTTTTTGCATTTCGCTTATTCCTTGTCACCGCATTTATTAGGCTGGACTTCCCCACGTTTGAACGCCCTGCAAACGCTATTTCGGGGACATTAAGGCGAGGAAAACCCTCCTTGTCCTTGACCCCCGCAAAGAATTTACAACCGAATAACATAGGGGCCCCTCAAACATCGACATTAATGCCAAAACGCATTAGCTAGTAACAACAATACCAGATCTTATCAATTTGAATTGTTTGATCTTCAAAGAAAATGCATCGCATTGAGGGACATCTTAGAATTTACTTCCTTTCAAGCAAGAGAAAAGCAAATTACCAGCCATTTCCCCCGCTTGCACGATCTAATGGGACTGCACCCGGGACAGCACTATCCTACTTTGGTAGCTACCAGCACTAAGCCTTCCGGGGCGCTTAGTCTAATGCCGCAATGACTTTACCGACATTGCCCCGCCGAACGACCGGGCGATTGATGAGCCTGCACACTTTCAACGTCTATGAGACTGCTAGGGGGAGGGCTACCCGCTGCTGCAACGCCACCTTTCGCACTTTCTGAGACGCTTTGTAGTTCGGGATCTTCTTCTCTTGCGGCAGAAGCTGCGATTTGCTCATCATTTGCCCCACACCTCACCCATGGGCCACTATTACTCGCATGCCCGCCTCCTTGACCAGCAGTCATACCTATTCCCTCCGCTCTACATACACAATTTACGCGCTATTGTACCACAATTTGCCACAATTGTCACGATATGGGCCACCTTGCGGAAGAGTTGCAGGCAGCTGTTGCGCGCTTTTTATGCATCATCACATCCCCGTGTTTTTGCCTACTATGATCACTGGCACCCTTTGGCGTTTACGCCAGAAACCTCGACCCTGTAGCGCTCTTTAAACAGATAGTCAGGATTTCTGCGGCTTCCATTGGCTTCGCTAGATCTTGCTGCTACACTCGACGCACAGCACAGTCATAACACCCTCCGCGCTTCCACTACCTGAAAGCGCTTCCACACCACTGTCTGCCATTGCTCCCCTTATTACAAATCATGTCAACATCTGTATTTTGACGACTCACTTTAATCTTTATTCATACTTTCTCACTGAGCGAATACAGAATCTATCAAAGGCCTTGTAAGGTAAGTTTTTACGGACACAATCTGCAACTATATTGTAAAAATACTTGCTCAAATCAATGCGCGTAATTTGTTGCCAAAGATGACGCAAAAATTTACAATTCGAGCGTGGAATGATGTCACTGTTGTGGTTCACTCTTGTCTTGGGTACGCCCATTCTTTCTGGCGTTTGGAAATGCAGGTTTAGTTATGAGCTTTGAAAACAGCCTGGAGGGGTTGTCTGAGAAATTTCGCGTCTTGAAACAGCAGCTTTCGGATCCGGAAGTCTTGGGGTCACAACAATACGTCGCTGCGTCACGCGAGTATTCTGATTTGCAGCCAATCATGGCTCTGGTAGAAAAATACCAGGCAGTGCAAGACGAAATTCTGGATCTGGAAGAGCTGGCAAACTCCGCTGACACGGACACAGAACTACGCAACATGGCCAGAGAAGAGTCGCATGCAAAGCAGAAGCTCTTGCCGAAGTTGAGACACGCGTTACAGCTTGCGCTGCTACCTAAGGATAAAGACGACGATAGAAACGCCATCCTGGAAATCAGGGCAGGAACTGGTGGAGAAGAAGCGGCACTCTTCGCTTACAATCTCTACAAGATGTACATAAAGTACGCCGAGAGAAAAAATTGGAAGGTCGAGCCAATTAACATCTCAACCACAGGCATAGGAGGCTATAAGGAAGCTTCGCTCAGTATCGGTGGAAAGAGCGTCTTTGCACGCCTAAAGTTCGAATCCGGAGTCCACCGGGTACAGAGGGTACCAGAAACCGAATCCTCTGGGCGGTTACACACTTCGGCAGCAACAGTAGCTGTATTACCTGAGGTAGAAGAGGTCGATTTAAAAATAGATGAAAAGGATCTAAGGATAGACGTCTACCGATCTAGTGGTCCTGGTGGCCAGTCAGTCAACACTACCGACAGTGCAGTGCGCATAACACACATACCCACTGGTATTGTTGTAATTCAACAGGATGAAAAGTCACAGCACAAGAATAAGAACAAGGCCTTGAAAGTTTTGCGGGCTAGACTGTACGACATGGAAAAGCGTAAGATAGACGACGAAATATCCAAGATGAGGAAGAGCCAGATCGGTTCTGGTGACAGGTCTGAACGCATCAGAACATATAACTTCTTACAATCAAGAATTACAGACCACAGAATTAACCTCACATCATACAGGCTAGACTATGTCATGAGGGAAGGAGACCTCGATGAGTTTATCGACGCACTGATAGCTGAGGACCAGGCGAACAAACTGAAACACATTGCAGATTAGCCTGTGATAGCAGGATTCAGCCAGCACTTGTAACACAAACTTCACAAAACATTGCTTTTCCTGGAGGGGAATTTGTTCGTCCATCGCTGGTGAGATATAAATTGCCAATCGATGTCTATATGCTTCCATAAAATGCAAAAACATATTTGACACACAATATAGGGAATCCTTAGCACAAAATGTTTTGTAAATAGCAAGCACCCTTTGGTAATTCTCCTTAATCACAGCGAAAAAATCACCTGATACTTTTTGCCAATGTCACATTTGAGCCACAACCCACTGCCGAACTTGTTACACTGCACGTAATACACCTAAGCGCAACCCCAAACTCAACCTACTCATATGTCTCTTTGCGCGCAGATTAGCAACTTAACCGATGTAGCTGGCTGAAGTTTCATAAATTTACTATGGAAAACAACTAAACAACCATAAAATAAGGACACGTAATCTCTGTTTGCTACTATAGATAACTATAACTAAGATCGTGCCTTACTGTGCATTCACTGCTAAGTGGACGGAAGTTGCACGCATCTCCGGTAAAATGCTTAGCCTTGCGCGAGTGCGATTGCTGAACCGCTGTTGCCCATATAAAACTCCTCAGCACACAAAAGAGAACAAAAACGATTCCGTGTACTAATCTCCTGTACGACTTTACTGCCTTCGGTGGGCAACACCTAAATTTGCAATACTAACACCGTGCCGCTCCGTTGATAAATCTGTATTGCACGCCAAATCGGCATTATAGGAAAACCCGACAACGCACAAATATCTTTAGCATACAGCACACACAATAAGTAATACTACCAGCAACAAATATGTACCTTGCCGCTCATGTATCCACTTATCGCTGACTTTGACACTCTTGGAAATACGCACAATGCATAAGACACGTTGCCACGTATAGAACACCACAATCCTGCAACCGCCTACCTCGCACCCTACAAGATCCGGTAAGTAAAACAAGAAACGCGCACAAGGTACTAAGGCCTGCGCTTTGACTATTTCACCTGTTGGTGTGCAGGAATAAAATCACAGCACGATAACACGATGAAAACCTGCATCTGCACTTTGTGTATTACTATGTAAGACACAAAACCACCTTTATATTCCGCAGGGAAAGGCAAATCCGACTTGCAAACTCAACAGTCAAACTTACAGTCCACTACGCAAAATATAGCATTTACAAATATACTATTGGCAGCATTGAAGTCGCACGGAAGATCATTTAGTGCTCTGCAGAAACTGTGCTTTCACTTTGAATCCCAATAGAAAACTCCATGTCGTATATTTTAAAAGCCCAAAACAGATCAATGGTGATAAACTACTGTAACAGTGTTTGTTGCCCATGTAGCAGCCTTTTTGTCCCTCACAGCCGTACAAGAGACTCCGTAGCGTGCACCTGAATGGCAAAATATAGCCCAACTAAGCTTGATAACCCACAGCAACTAACCTTCTACAAGTCACCAGCTACTCATAAATACTGCAATACTTGGCACTAAAACACGTCGCATTAAAACTGCACCATATTGAAACAACTCACAGCCCTTTGGCCACATTTTGTAGCTAACTACCAAACCAACAAAATGTGCCATATTGCCAATACATATAGCAATACAGCTGCTATCCGCTCGCGTTAGCAACAAATGCTTCCGTAACGATCAGACGGTAAAAACCCCTCAGACCCACACACCATTGAAAGGCTCAACCAGCTAGCGACCCCAACAGCACAGGGTATGTAAGCAGAAGGTAAGAGCCGTGCTCCAGAGCACTGTACAAAACACCTGTGATGGCCCCTCAGCAGGAAAAATCTTCGACGCCATGTCGGCAATTAACTCACGCTTCGATCAAAACTCATCACCTATAGCGGCAGGTTATCATGTTTACGCCATACACGATCAACCTTTTTATCACGAAGCAAACTCAAGGCAGCATGGATACGCTCCCTGGTGGATGATGGCACAACAACATCATCTATATAACCTCTCGATGCCGCCACATAAGGGTTCACAACCTTGCTGTTGTACTCAAGAATCAGCTGCTTAAGACGTTCCTGATCTTGCTCACGACGAAATATGATGCCAACAGCACCCTCAGCGCCCATCACAGCTACTTCAGCGCTTGGCCAAGCATAGTTTATATCACCACGCAGGTGCCTAGAGTTCATCACTATATACGCCCCTCCATAAGCCTTACGCACGATGACGCTTATCTTAGGTACGGTAGCTTCCGCATATGCGTATAAAAGTTTTGCCCCATGGCATATAATCCCAGAATACTCCTGAAAAACCCCTGGCAAAAACCCCGGAACATCTATTAAAGTGACTATGGGTATATTAAAAGCGTCGCAGAACCTTACAAACCTCGCGGCCTTTCTTGACGAATCTATATCCAAACATCCCGCCAGATGCATTGGCTGATTAGCGACTATACCAACAGCATGCCCTCCTATTCGCCCAAAGCCAACAATCACATTCTTGGCATAATCTGGCTTAATCTCAAAGAAATAGCCCTCATCACATACCTTGACAATCAACTCATACATGTCATAAGGAACGTTACTATTCTGAGGAACAAGCGTGTTCAAAGAAGGACTCTCCCGGTTCACCGGATCGGAAGTGACGCGAAACTTCGGAGAACTCCTGTTGTTAGGCGGAAGAAACGACAAAAACCTCCTAACCTGGACTAAAGCATCAATTTCATCGTTGAATGCAAGGTCAGCAACCCCGGTTTTGCGGGCATGCACAGAAGCACCACCTAATTCTTCCTGTGTGACATCTTCAAAGGTCACCTTCTTGATCACATCAGGCCCCGTAACAAACATGCACGAACCCTTGATCATGAATGTAAAATCTGTAAGTGCTGGGGAATAAACAGCCCCACCGGCGCACGAACCCATGATCACCGATATCTGCGGCACAACCCCTGACATGTCCACATTACGCTGGAAAATCTCCCCGTATCCCGCAAGCGAGTCCACACCTTCCTGTATCCGAGCTCCCCCCGAATCATTTATACCAATAACAGGAACACCTGCCTTAGCTGCAGTATCAAACACATGGCAGATCTTCTTCGCGTTCATTTCGCTGAGAGACCCACCAAAAGTAGTAAAGTCCTGGGAGTAAACACAGACCTTTTGACCATAAACCGTGCCACTACCTGCTACAACTCCATCACCTGCGACCTTTGTGGTATCCATGCCAAAATTTACAGCTCTGTGTTCCACAAAAACCCCGTACTCTTGGAATGAATCACGATCAAGTAGAACATCAAGCCTCTCTCTGGCGGTTAACCTTCCTCGACTATGTTGTTTTTCTATCCTAGCAACACCACCACCAAGCATGAGTTGAGATCTTTTATTCTCCAATTCTTGCAGTACCGCAGAACTCATAACATACCCTAAAAACTTAACTACTTACTTACACACCAGCGGAAATCTATACTTTATTTGTCGTCCATACGCAACCGCTAAAGCGGCTGATGAGTGTTAAACGTGGTTGCACATTACAAGTAGTTTAGCAATTTTACGCTAACGACGCCACCTAACTGCGTAATATTTGAGACACACAGCTGATTTCGGAAAACACTGCTCCGCAGCAAAAGTGGAAAATTTTTAACAGGCCCGTGTTCCTACAAAATTTTCCAGTAAAACTCAAACTGACAAGCTCAGTACTCGGTGCTACTTTTGGCATTTCATACAAAAAAACGTGCTTCTGCCACACTGACGATCAACCTCTATAGCAGTTCCACATTGATAACAGCCTTTCCCAGCCCGGTTATATACTTTAAAGTGCATTGGAAACCTCCCGACATCACCAGAGGGAGCACGATAGTCCTTTATTGTGGAACCACCAGTAGCTATAGCAAGCTCCAGCGTGTTTTTGGTTGCAGCGACTATTGCCTCACATTCGACACGCGAAATAGTACGTATTTCCCTATCAGGCAGCACGGAAGCTCTAAATAGGATCTCGGACGCATAGATATTCCCTATCCCGGCAACAACTTCGCCCCGCATTAGAGCTGGTTTGATCTTCGCATTACCATGAATACCCATTATATAGTCTACGTTAAAAGCAGGCGAAAAAGGATCAGGCCCTGACTTGGAGAGCATATTGCTAAAAGATTTTTCATTCATCACCGAAACTAAACCAAACCTACGTGGATCGTTGAAAACCATAAAACAGCCATCGTTCAGCGTGAAAACAACATGGTCATGCTTCTCCGCAATGTAAGCGCCTACATGTAAAAGCCTGCCACTCATCCCCAGGTGAAAGACCATAATATCACCGGAATCCAGCTGCATAGCCAAATACTTAGCAACCCTGTATACAGAAACTACTTCACGCCCCAAAACCAATTGCCCAAAATCTGCAGGAACTTCTATTCGTAAGTCCCTTCTGTTAACAGTGACGCTATCGACCCTCTTGCCCAGTACCTTGCTGGCTAGAAATCGCGCTACTATCTCCACTTCCGGTAGTTCCGGCATCGCCACCACTAGCTTTCTTCTTACGCCTAGTTATATTCTCCCTGAGAAGTTTTGATAACCTCTTTTTTCTATCCTCAACATTAGCGTTTCCCTTTGACTTACCCATGGCAAAAAACTACAATCCTCTCACGGCCGTTATAGCTTAGTGGTAGAGTGCTTCCTTGGTAAGGAAGAGACCCAAGTTCGATTCTTGGTTACGGCACCCTCCGGACAGAATGTTACTGTTTTTTTCCATACCTGTGCAGTATTTTCATTGTTACAGCGTCAATTATGTTAAAATCCGCTAAGCATCAGTCACTATGTCGAAATTTTTTATAGGTTCCATGCCGTGAGTGTCATTACCAGATTTGCGCCCTCTCCCACTGGCAGTCTCCACCTGGGAGGAGCAAGGACTGCCCTCTTCAATTGGTTATTTGCCAAGAACAAAGGCGGTAAGTTTTTGCTGCGCCTTGAGGATACAGACAGACAGCGATCTTCTGACATAGTGGCGAAATCCATATTGGATGACCTAGCCTGGCTGGGACTAGGACATGATGGGGAAGTCGTTGTGCAGTCCTTGAGAACCTCAAGACACAATGAAGTCGCGCAGGAGCTCATACTACGGGAAAAGGCCTACTACTGCTTCTGCTCGGAGGAAGAGATCAATTACCAACGGGAAGAATGCGAAAAAAAGGGAATATACTATAAACATCTTTGCCCATGGAAAGACGCTAGCGGTCCGAAGCCGGAGTCATCGTCGAGTGTTATCAGGCTTAAAAGCCCGAGCGAAAGCGCTGTAGCGTTTATAGATGGCATATATGGAAAGATATCCGTAGCAAATGAGCAGATTGATGACATGGTCATTATAAGATCAGATGGAACTCCCACATATCAATTAGCCGTGGTGGTGGATGATCACGACATGGGAATCACGCACATTATTAGAGGTTCTGATCACCTCAATAACACAGCAAAACAAATAGTGCTCGCTAGGGCACTTCAATGGAACAGCCCCGAGTTTTACCACATGCCACTCATACATGACGAAAATGGGGCAAAACTCTCCAAGCGCAACAAAGCCCCTGGAATACATGAATATAGAGAACTAGGTTTCCTTCCAGAAGCTATCTGCAACTATTTGCTAAGAATGGGCTGGAGCTACCAAGATAAGGAAATTGTGTCTATAGAAGAAGCTATAGAGCTGTTTTCAGTAAAGAATATTGGCGTTTCATGTTCATGCTTGGACTACAAAAAACTAATGTTTCTCAATCACCATTATCTGGGAAAAAAGAGTGAGCAAAAGGCCGTAGAGATGTTATTACCGGTGTTGGAAGAGCAGCTTGGATATCCCGTAAGCGGAGATAAAATTTCGCTGCTGCACGCAGGCGTGAAGAAGCTTTTGGAGCGTGCCAAAACGCTCGTTGACCTGGCACGAGATGCAAAGTTTTATGTACAAAGTGTTCCTATAGACAGAGATTTAGAAGCGCAACAAGTGATAGCAGCCAAGCATAACATACTCCCTACTATCGCAGATAGCATGTCTAAGGTTCAACCGGATGATTGGAAAAAAGATCACCTAGCAGCACAAATAAAGGAGCTATCTAGTTCTAGAAACATTGCGGCTAGTGATATATATCATCTCCTACGCGCTCTTATTGTTGGAAGACTGCAAGCACCGAGCATATCAGAGATAATGGAAATACTTGGAAAAGAAGAGTGCTTGCTACGCATAACCCACAGTTAACGCCTAAGCGTTCTCTTCTTACTATGACTCACCAGGTACACCACTTCTTGTATTTGTATTATGGAACTTAAAGCACACACGCCGCTTTCGCACCGTAGGTCATCCCCGAAAGCGATCTAATATTCAGAAAAAGAGTTGCCTTGGCAACAGCCTGGCAAATGTTACATGGTCAAGAAAAACAGAGAAGAGCATTTCCATTGCAAGAAATCTTGAAAGGGAAATGCTCATTTTGGTACAGTTTTACGTCTAATCAGGTACAAAGCCCTATTCTTGAATTAAGGCAAGGCTTCAATTTAGAATTTCACCTTCATGCCAGCAAGTATGACTTGTCCCCTATTGCTACCATCAGTTTCTGAAGGCTTCACAACTTCTGAGGACACTGCAGCATAGTTATGGTAGTTAGCAAATAGCTTGCTTTTCACTCTAGAAGCATCGCCTGAAATATCATACTCAGCCCCGAATGTCATCTCATCAAGCCTGTTGCCACTGTAGCTGCTCCCCCTATAAGCAGCCGATACATACAGGGCACCAAAGTCATAGCCACCACCAACTGTCCAGAAAGATGTACCTTCTGTGTTTATCACCACTCTGTCCGCGTCATTCAGTGAGTAACTACCGTTCTCAAAGTAATACATGTTGCTTACTTTATCAATTTTACCAAGATACCCGTACGACACCGCAAATTTGACACCCTTATACTTCAGCATACCACCAAGGGCCACATTCTTGATACTGTCCATCCTTGGAAAGTCGACACCACGTCTGTTATCGAGGATACGAGATTTCGGCTTGGCGTACTCGCTCACCATAGAAATCTTGAAATCCAAGCCATTAAAGTATGAGCTATAAGTCATCCCAATATTTATGAAATGCTCATACATTGGAAATATAAAACGAGTTCTGTCATGTTTTGGGACGATTGGAAGTGTTAATATTTCCCTTGACCATACGCCACCTAATGAACGCAATGCTGTCCTGCCATCAATATGCACCACTTGATCAGTGCTGATAGCGGAGTTTGCTGCAATCATCTGATCTTCATCAAAGCCGAAAGGCGCGTAACTAACACCCAGCTTTAACCCCCCAAAACTCGGAGAAAGGTATGAAAACCTGAGCGGCAAAGCATTTGCAATACCGAAAGTTCTGTCCGTCGCAGCAGGCTGCACGGTGTTACCCGAAAATCTGTTCGCACCCTCTGTTATACTCTCGCTATACAGTCCCGTGGAAAGATAATACACATTCTCCAGGTAATGCGCTCTCAAAGCAGGCAACAATGGTACGTTGCCCTTATTCACTCCTGAGAGTGGGTCACGTACTCCTTTCAAGTTCACGTACCTCATCCATGTGTTGCTGTTATCTCCTGCACCGATGCTAAATGCATCTATTCTCATGAGAGAATCTACACCTGGCTGATAACCAAAAGCAAAGTCACCGTAAGAGGTGTTCAGATAAACCTTCGCCCCTCTATTTCTAATTTGTCTGTAAGATGTATAATCCGCCTGTTGAGAATATGGAACATCCAACTCCATACTACAACCGTAGTAAATTCCATATGTGTCATTTCTTCCTTCAGCGGTAACATACAACATGGCGTCCGTCGCCACACCACGATCCCCTAGCTGTTCTTGGGAAAGCAATAACTTGTTTTTTATTCCTTGATCTTGATAGTACCGATCTCTAAACGCAAACCACCCGTGAGACATCAAGGATCCACCTACATCTATCGCCGGCGAGACACTTATGTATCTCCCTAAGCTACCCCTGTTCTCAACACGCTTGATCTGCACTTCTCTGTCACTACTTGACGCCTTCTGATTAATGGAGGATGCTTGCGCATCACTCATTCCATAAAACATTAACAGCGATGCAAGAGCAGTAGATATGGAAACTCTCGTCATTTTGTATTACCTGATTAAACGTTGAAAAACATATTAACTGTACGAGCTATACTTAATAAGTGAGAATATGTCTGTCAAGGAATTAATACTGATAAAACCTAATAGATTTAGGATAGACAAGAAAATTTAATGATTTTCTCAGATTATAGCCTAAGATGCGTCACTGCAATAGTTATATAATTTATATTTTCCTGGAAAATATAAATTATATATGAAACTTACTAATATGCGGCGTTATGAAAAGTCTTATGTATTTCCTAAACAACACAATATTACAAGAATAATGACTTATATATCATAATATATGTGGATATAAACACGATAAGGCAAACCGCATCCGAGAATCACTTCTGATTTATTGGAAAGAAAGAAGTGTCACCTGTCAAACATGAAAACAAATGACCAAAAGCGCCTTTGCCGTCAAGAACAGCGCTTTCACAGTAAAAAAGCAGCACCACCTACCAAAATACGCAGGTACACGACCAAAACCTGCCAGTCAACAGCGCCCGACCGCTATCAGGACAAGCGCAGTTGCAGACATGAAACCAGATGTGCCTCACCGCGCGCAATCAAACCCACTGCACAAAGCAAGCCACAGAACGCAAAACCACACGCAAGCCCAACTTACCCGCACAAAGAATCCCCCCCCCCCAACTCACCAGGGGAGAGAGGACCCTTCACACCTAGCCGCCAGACTAAAAGGTAAATCTCAAACCCGTCAGCGCCACAACACCTGAGCTCTTCGTTGTACCCCTACCTTTCAAATGGAACTCACCCGACCGCGACTGCAGCAGATACTTCCTATAGTACTGCTTGGTCGTGTAAAAATGGCAATTTAAGAACATCTCCAAATTCGCACTACCCTTCCTATAGACGTTATAGCCCAAGCCAACTACCACATCGTGCAGCTCATTAACTCCATCGAACGGAGAAATGAAATCACCAGATTCCTCATATCTCGGAACGTACCTTAGCGGGTTGTAGTTCAACCTACTCACATAGTACCCCACACTAGCAGTAACCGGGCCATCCGTATAAGACAAAGAAGACACAAGGTAAAAGGAATGACCTTGTTGCTTAGCATAAGGAACCCTGATTCTCGACCCCTCTGTCACAACACCTTTACCGTCCATTTTAACGTATGACTTAGGCTTACCAGACTTTCCAAGAAGACCAACGGCAAACGCCCCGCGTACACCACCCCAGTGGGCCTCCGCCCCCGTCGAAACTGCCGCCAGGTCATTATACTCTACAAGCCAGCCGGCGCCTTTATAGCTGTAATCCATCGGCAACACGTCTTCAAGCCTTCCACTGCGGGCGTACTCCCCACTAAAGACCACGGCCATCCTTCTCCTGGCCTTTCCAAGTTCGTATCTCAAAGCCGCACTCAAGACATTACTATACCCCGGTTTCGCATCGAACCTAGGCGTACCCAGCGCAAGGACTTTTCGCCCCTTGCAGACACTCTCCCCAATATAACCAGCTCTGCAATCCCCAATAACTTCGGCAACCTCAAACTCGGGCCCCCGATAAATATTATTAGCACCGGGAGTTAGAGCGTAGCTGAACCCGATATTGACCCCCTTAACTTTTGGAGAAACATAGCTAACTCTACTCGGAATAGAATTAAAAACATCTCTAAATTTCGCAGAATAACCATGCACCCGCTCCCAGCTACCATCGGTCCTCAGCAAATTTTCACTATAGAGTCCAGGATGCATATGAAATGGAACCCCACCGGTGTATCTCTGAAAGTACCTCGTATATCTACCCCACGCAGCACCCGTCTCACCGGCAATTTTACCTAAGACATTCACCTTCATTGAAGACTCGACTCCCTCTTGATAACCGAGAGAAAACTCACCTAGCATCGTTTTCGCAAATATCCGACTCCCTTGCCCAGAAAGTGAGTGCAACACAGATCCACCAGCTGCACCGACAGGCACAGACAACGTAAAATCCGCACCGTACACATTACCAAACTTATCACTCCCAGTCCTAAGGCCCACAGAAAGCGCGGCATCATAACCAGCACCCCAAGTATTCAAACCCTTAGCCAAAGACCTATGAAGGTCGTTACCTACATCAACATAACCATAATCCCGGTAGCCAACCTTAGAACCATAAAGCTTCAATACCAGGTCGCTTCCTTCCTTCCCTTTTTCATTGTTCACGTCGCCGTCGTTCAAAACCCATGCATAAGACGAAACCCTACCAGTAACTACAGTACGCTCCCCATCGACCTCCCCCACAGTTGAGACAGCAGCACCTGCAGCATTATGCACAAGGAGAAGCGTCGCAGCTAATGATCCTGCTACAAAAGAACTACGCATAAAAACCCCATCTAAAACACACACCTTCTACTAGAACAACAGCTTCGCCCCCACAGCTAAAGAGTCGAAATCGTACTCCAAAGGAACCACTGCATCATTAGCGCGAGCACCCCCGAGGCGCCGCCTTACAAAACCATCAGCAAAGTCGTACCTTGCGCTAACCCTATTGACCTGCGCAAACAACTCACACCTCATATCTTCACCGCGATAGAGCTCATAACTGACCCTTACACCTAGATCTGAAAGGCGGGCCATAGTCAAATATCCACCCTTTCTGCTCCTAAAGTATGAACCATCCACACGCAAAGCACCCAAGGAATAACCAGCCCCCAACACTACATACGAAGCAGGCTTCAACACCCTCGAAGATTCAACTCTATCCCAAGAAAGCTCCGTATCTTTCCAAGGCCCCTTAGCATAGCCAGACGTACCCAAGTACCCATAACTTGCAGCTAATGAGAGACCTCTACCCTGCACCAACGCGGACACCTCAAATGAACCCAAGTCGTGGAAACCACCCCGCGGCATCCGCCCCTCATGGACCGTAACCGCCTTAGCGCACTCGCCACTGAGAACCAGATCCACCTGCAAACCTTTAGCTGGAACACCACCATAAATCCTCCTAAGCGCCAACACAGCACTCAACACATTTCTATACACCGGCGCATAAACAATCTGACTCCCAGCAACTCTGGCCGAAACCCTAGTACCATCTGCCGAATCTCCAATGCCATAAGCCCGTCTAAAATCACGCTTGCCCAGCCTCTCACTCGGCCTGACAGCCAAGTATCTGTGGACAGGCCCCGCCGTCCCCGCATCTACCCACCCTCTAAATAGATCATCAGCATAGCCGGTGGGCGAGTAACTCACACCAAACTGTAGACCTGCAAGCCTGGGCGACTGATACGAAATCCTGAACGGTAGATTGTTTACAAAGTACTTAGTGTAATACCTACTCTCGCTCTCTATACCGTAGTAATCTAAGTAATTATTAGCACGGAAGATACTCTCACTATAGAGACCTGGGTACAGCAGCGCCGCATTACTCAGCCACCAGTGCGATGCGCCACTGTCAAAATAGCTCCCCTTCAGAAGAGGTAACCTATACTTTATGAAGGAAGGATCCCTCCCTCTGATAAAATCGTTGAACCCCCCTCTGGAGGTCATAGAGGACTCTACTCCCTCTTGGAACCCCATAGACAACTGGCCATAGGAAGACTGCACATACACCCTGCTACCCTTATTAACCACAGGATGCCCCCTCTCTACAGCGCCACTTACCTCAGGAGCAAGCACCATGAAACCCGCACCATAGACACGCCCGTCGTTACCGGAGTACTCTAAAGACATCTCTCCGGAAAAATCAAAACCTCCTCTCCAGCCAAAACTCCTCTCCTCTTTACCAGTAGCACGCATAACTTCTCGTAAACTACTAGCTATGTCGACATCGCTTCTTTTCTTGAACGTAGGCACCGCACCCTTCAAGCCAGAATTATAGAACAACATCCTACCGTGGAACGAGAAGGCACCGTCCCTTCCACTTACACCGGCGTGCCCTCTCTCTTCTGACACACGCTGGACACGCTCACCATCACCCCGAGGAACACTCGCACCAGCAGAACGCGAATTCTCAGAAAAAAGTAGCATACTACAAGAGACAGCAAACGCAAACCGGACCCACATAGTATAAGAACCTCAGCCATCAACACGCCCGATAACGTACATCATTGTTAATACTAATACAACTAAAATATGCACCAGCATTGCTACAAACTGCTTATCACACAAACTTCTAGAATGCATCGGCAAGTTTATTTTGCATGGCTTGATAAGAAATCGGAACATAATAATCCCAACTATCGCTGCTTTAGCTTATATCTCAAGGTGTATGCTATGCTAAGAAACCACTATTAGGAGTAGCGGAGTTGTATATTAACGCAGCCTTTATACCGCTCTTTGGTGTAAATTCATTCAGGATAATGCACCAAAATGTGGCTTAGATGATTATTGCACGATCACAACAGCAAAATTCCATCTCTATGCAAACTGCTGCGCTCCATAACTTGACCTCTAAAGGCGCGGCGAAGTGAACCCTGCATAAGAGCACTACATGCCCTCCCCCAAACACGTTGCCAGTGGGGTGAGCGGGGATAGTAACTAACTGGTAGCAAGACTCACAGTATTACATCCATAAAGAGCTTACTTCTTTAAGGTGCTCCAGAGACGCCTATTAACAAAAATCACCAAGATCGTGCCTGCTGTAAGAGACATAACAACCTTGATGCCAAGCTTTTTCCTACTCTCCATCTCAGGCTCTGCTGCCCACTGCAAAAAGTTCACCACATCACGTGCCATATTTTCAATTGTGGGCTCTGTGTCGTCCATATATGAAACCAAACCTTTTGAAAGCGGCGGAGCCATCGCTATCTTGCCTGCCGGAAAGAAGGGATTTGCGTACAGCCCACTTTCATCAGGCTCAGTACTTTCATAACCCGTCATCAACCGATAAACGTAATCTGGTCCGTTATGCCTTGCCTTTGTAATCAGAGACAGATCTGGTGGGAAGGCACCGTTATTTGACGCAGCTGCTGATTCTCTATTGGGAAAGGGGTTGGGAAAGTAATCTGAAGGAATTCCAGGCCTCTCAAACATGTCCCCATTTTCATCCGGACCGTCAGTGTAAGTATACGACGCGGCAAGCGCTTTCACTTCCGCCTCGGTAAAGCCTATTTCCCTCAGATTACGAAAAGCAATCCTCTTCATTGAGTGACAGCTAGCACACACCTCCTTGTATACCTGATACCCTCTTTGTACGGCAGGCTTATCTACCTTTCCCATTATCCCTGAAAAACTCCACTTGGGAACTTTCCCCCCCACTGCACCGTGCACAAACCCTGTTACCGGCGATACAAACAGAAGGAGCACCCAGAAGACTGTTAAACGCATCATATCACTTCATCCCAGGCACAGTGTCACTCAAAGTACTAGGCAATTCTCGACACTTCTCATACTTAGCAAGCAGCGGCAACACTATGAAAAAGTAGGAAAAGTAGTAGAGTGTAGCAAGACGCCCCAAGGAGACAAAAGGCTCTTTTACTTCTTGTCCTCCTATCCACATCAAAAAACAAAAATTGATAACAAAACCCCAGTAAAAAAACTTAAAAACGGGGCGATATTTACCACTCTTTACCTTACACCCATCGAGAAATGGCAGGAGAAACCACACCAATATCGAACCAAACATTGTGATAACACCTAACAACTTACTCGGTATTGAACGCAACATCGCATAAAACGGCAAGAAATACCACTCGGGCACTATGTGCTCGGGCGTAACCATGGGGTTAGCCTCTATGTAATTGTCAGGATGTCCCAGGTAGTTAGGCGCATAGAATATGAAAATGTATAAAAATATGAAAAACAAGCCGAAAGTGATGCAGTCCTTAATTATGAAATACGGATACAAAGGTATGGTGTCTCGCTTAGATTTTACCTCCACCCCACTGGGATTACCAGAACCAAACCTATGTAGAGCTATTACATGTAGCCCCGCTAACCCGAGAATGCAGAACGGCAACAAATAATGCAATGCAAAAAACCTGTTTAACGTGGGGTTGTCCACAGAGAACCCTCCCCATAACCACCTGACTATGCTCTCTCCAATAACAGGAACCGCGGAGAAAAGGTTCGTGATAACAGTAGCGCCCCAAAAGCTCATCTGTCCCCATGGCAACACATACCCCATAAACGCAGTGGCCATCATTACCAAAAAGATGATAATCCCTGCAAACCAAACTAGCTCCCTAGGGCTCTTATAAGAGCCATAGTACATGCCCCTAAAAATGTGGATGTAAACTACTATAAAGAAAAAAGACGCTCCCACTGCATGAGTATAGCGCACCAGCCATCCATAGTGAACATCCCGCATAATGCGCTCAACACTGTCAAAAGCATGATCAACGTGGGGAGTATAGTGCATAGCTAAAAAAATGCCGGTGACGATCTGTAAAACCAGAGCTATGCCGGCTAGCGACCCGAAATTCCACGCATAATTAAGGTTCTTAGGCACCTGATAATTAGCCAGTTCCCGCAAAAAAGCACAAACAGGCAGCCTATATTCTATCCACCCTAAAATACCCTTTTCCGGCCCCTTGCCTCCGTTTTCGTCACTCAGCATCTTCACCCCTATACAGAAGCACTTTTTCTACCAATTACCATGGTTTTATCATTAACAAAATAGTAGTCAGGCACAGGTAAATTTGTCGGTGCTGGCCCTGCAACAATCCTGCCTGATGTATCATACTTGGATCCATGGCACGGGCAATACCAACCTTTTTCCCCACTCTTCACCTCAGTTGGCACACACCCCAAATGTGTACATATACCCACCATCACCAGCCATTCCTCTCTACCAATGTAGGTACGTTGTTCATCACTTTGAGGGTGGCGTAAGCTTGCCAAGTCAACCGCCCTGGCGCCCTCTATTTCTTCCTTAGTTCTTCGTCTCACAAATACAGGCTTTCCTTGCCACTTAACTACCTTGGTGCTGCCTTCCTTTATCCCTGAAAGATCAACTTCAACTGTGGCTTGGGCCATAACCTCGGCAGAAGGGCTGAGAGACTTTAGTAAAGGGTACACAAATGAAAAAACACCCATTACCGCCATAGAGAGCGTAGTGAGACCCAAAAAGTCCCTTCTTTTAACATCAATGGCAGAAGATACTTCCCCACCCTCTCTACCAGCAATCTCATCGTTAGCCATACCAAACTACCTCATGACCAAAACCTGTTCCACAATTATGCCACATCCCACACACGGCGACGGCTCTAGAGAGAACCAAAACACACACTTCCCACCGAGAAAATTACCTCAATCCCCAAGAGCCATATACAACCAAATTTTAAGATTTAAATCAAGAAATATCCTACAAAAGGGCAGACCTCAAGGGCACTTGTAAGCGCAAACTTAAGAATAACATACACCCTATACCAATGAGCTGACACTATTTTCCACAGTACCCCATGGCCATAGTTGACTCCCTGAAGCCTGTAATCAACTATAAAAAAAGCCCTGATCGGCAATATCACGCATATAAAGCAACGCTCTCTTGTTCAGAATTAATGCGCTCTAACTCTCTCACTATTTTTTCACAACACGACGCAGTCAAAATCCCCGCCAAGATTTTGCCTTTTACTAAAGGTGCAAAACGCTCGGAAGTTCGAATATCACGTCTTATATGCTCTTCTAGGGAATGGTAGAGCTCTAGGCTCTTCAATATGTTTACATAGCGCTTGTCCTCTTTTCCAAGAGTATTACCAAGCTTTTTAATCCGCTTCTCACAGCTCTTGCGCTCTTCGAACAACTTTGAGGCAACAGACTGAACACCTATCATCGCAAATATAAATAGAAATACCACCACTACCCCACTCACAAAATCAAGCAGTCCTGCTGTCTCAGGTTTTAAAGCTTCACACTTAAATAAGTACGTTGCTACCACTAAAGTAATAACTGCTGAAAGCAACATAAGCACTAAAGAGGCGGAGATGCTCGAAGTACATGCACCACTGCCGCGCTCATTACTGTTGGCAACAGAGAGGTACTTCTGCGGAATGTCAGTTCTTATAGTGTCGCTTAAACAAAAAAACGCAAAATGATCTTCTACTCTTCTCTCAATAACTAGGCGTTTAATTCGTGTATTTTCCAGCGCGCATTTTAACTCTTGGCATTTCCTGATGTCGGCATAACAGCTCACATCCATATCTGAACATCGCAGCCTTTTCATAAGAAACAGAAACGCAAGGGCTATACCTCCTACAGTGAAAACATTACGCAAACGGCAGATCCCCTTCAACGGGAAAAACACTTGTGTAAACTCAGCCATATGAGGAGCTCTCATATCAATCTCTACAGCGTCTACCTATCAGCTTACGCCACGCAATTCAAGTTTAAAAACCTGCATCACACGCATGACGAGGCATAATAACGCCCTCACTAAATTAACACTACTTATGAAGACTTACTTTTTGGTCAGAATGTGCGCCAGAACCAGTAACAGGAATGAAGTGACAATAGTCATGGGGCCGGGAAACGTATCAAATCTCACTGAAAGAACCAACCCCAAAAACCCAGATATTATAGAAAGAGCAACCGATACTAAAACCATCTGCATTGGGGTTTTGGAAAGCAATCTAGCCGCCGATGCTGGAATGATCAAAAACGAGGTAATTAATAATATTCCCACTGACCGCGAAAACAGCACCACAGCCAATGCCGACATGATCAAAATCTCCATCTTGATTCGCCTGGGACTAATCCCCGTAGACAAAAACAGATCTTTACTTATTGATACGGAAACCCAGTATTTCCACCTACATACCGTCACGCAAACGCCTATTAGTGATGTACAGAGCATTCGCAGGAGGTCGCCATTACTGATCATCAATATATCACCGAAAAGCGAATGCATTATCCGCTCTCCCGATAACGGCATGAACGACAGCAAAATCATTCCTAAGGACATAACGACGCTCGTCATAATGTTGAGCACAGCGTCAATAGAATGAATTTTGTCCATTACGAAGGAGATAACCACTGCAAGCAAGAGAGCAACAAGCAATACCGTAAAAGACGCGTTTATATGTAGAATGGCAGCTATACCCACTCCTAACAAGGAGGAATGCGCAATGCTGTCCCCCATATAAGATAAGCGATTCCACACCATAATGGAACCTAAGGGAGCCGTGACAATGCTTGCTATTAGTATGGCGCAAACCCCGTTTATGAAGAAGCTCTCAGAGAGAATATCAAGCATGTAAACCCACAACAGAGAAGAATAGGCAGCGGGTACGCTGTGTTTTCAACAGCGCCCCACGGCCGCAAGTATTAAGGATCCTATCCTCCAACAGAAAGCAGTTTGTAACCAATTAACCGGATTTCTCCTCCTAAACTCTGACTTTTCTGCTGTATCAGATCACGGATTCTAGTCTGATTGTCGATAACAAACACCTGCTCAAGCAGCACCATATCCTCGTAGAACTTCTGCATCCTCCCATCAACGATCTTCTGAGTCACTGCAGCAGGTTTTCCCAAGGCTTCTACTTGCTTTGCAACTATCGCCATTTCGCGCTCCACCACTGCGGGATCCAGCGTTTCCACAGACAGAGCCTCTGGCTTAGCGGCAACAACATGCATAGCTAACTGCTTCGCGAAACCAGCAATGCCTTCCAGATCCTTCACAGTTGACTCCAGCGCAACCAGCGCTGCAGCCTTGCCTAGACCATCCCTGACCATACCATGAACATAACTACCAACCACTCCTGGGCCTGTGAGGCGCAAAAGCTCAACGCCTCCCACAACAACATTCTCCCCCAGAACTGCCGCAGCAGCTATCACCTCATCTTTTACGCTCAGGCCTGACTCACTACCAACACACTTAGAAGCTAAAAAACCGTCAAGATTTTCTTCCCCATAACCGTGAAGACACTTGGCCAAACATAAAGCAAGATCACAAAATCTTTCATTGCGCGCCACAAAGTCGGTTTCGCAACCTAGCTTGACAAGAGCCCCACAAGAACCTTCTGAAACCATGGCCACAAGCCCTTCGGCAACATCTCTGTTCGCCTTCTTATAAGCCTTGGAAAGCCCCTTCTCTCTCAAATACTCCTTGGCCTTATCAATATCCCCCAAACAAGCTTCAAGGGCTTCTTTGCAGTCACCAAGACCTGCACCAGAAATCTGCCGTAGCTCTTTGATAACTTCCACATCAATTTTCATTCATACTACCTAAAATAAAAGGAGACATATCAACACGGAGCAGCATCGCCGTCAGCAACTGCATCCATAGATGTTTCAGCGGTAAGAGCACCCTCGATATCCGAATAGTCCTTGGCATCAAGGTCTTTTTTCTCATCTTCCGCACTAACCTCGCTGACCGCCTCTTTATCTTTCTTGCCAGCCGCCACAACACTAATGCCAGAATTCATCAAATCAGATCTGATTGCCTCTAATATCGTGTTAGACACCGCCCTACAGAAGAAATCTATAGACCTTATAGAGTCATCATTACCAGGAATTGGATAATCTACGCCTCGTGGATCGGAATTTGTGTCTAGAATAGCTACTACGGGAATTTTAAGCTTATTTGCTTCCTGAATAGCAATGTGCTCCTTGTTAACATCTATCACAAACAAAACGTGAGGCAATCCTCCCATTTCACGGATCCCACCTAGAGATCTTTCAAGCTTGTCACGCTGCTTACCGAACATAAGCAGCTCTTTCTTTGTGTAACGCGCATCGGAATCACTTAACAACTTCTCAAATTCCAACAAACGCCTTATGGAAGAAGAAACCGTCTCCCAGTTAGTAAGCGTCCCACCAAGCCACCTGTGGTTAACATAATACTGTCCACAACGCGCTGCTTCCTCAGCAACGATATTAGAAGCCTGCACCTTGGTGCCAACAAAGAGAACCCTTCCCCGCTTGTGTACCACATCATATAGAACGTTCAATGCGTTCTTTAGAAGAGCAGCAGTTTTTCTCAAATCTATTATGTGAATATCTTTATGTTTATGAACGCCGTATATGTAAGGCGCCATAGCAGGATTCCAACGACCTGCTTTATGCCCAAGGTGGATACCCGCTTCTATAAGATCGCGGACACTAAATTCAGGTATATTACCCATAGATAACTCCAAAAATCACAACAGTTAAACCTCCACAGCACAACCTACAACTAAGCAGGACCATCGTGCAGCTGTGTGCGAAATAGTAGATCATGAAACACGACCCACCCGATACTATCAGGCGACTTGCGCCTGATCAAGGAATATGTGTCAAATTGAAATACCTACTCAATAGGCAATACGTCTCATGCAGTGGGAGCCCGACTATCGAAGAATAAGACCCCTGCATCCACGAAATTAAGGTGGCAGCCAAACCCTGTATGCTATATCCCCCAGCCTTCCCTTGCCACTCATCAGAGTCTATGTAATAACTGATTTCACTTGCTGAAAGACGCTTGAATTTGACCACACTCTCAACGCTGCGTGTATGCAACTCACCCGATGGAGTGCACAAACAAACCGTCGTACAAACCCTATGACGCCGCCCAGATATCATCTCCATATACTCAGCGACTTGCTCTCTGTCATATGTCTTCAACATAATCCTGGTGCCACAATATGCAGCGGTATCTGCACCTAACACGAACTTATCAGATCTCTGCGAATGTACTGCGAGCGATTTCTCTCTAGCAACACGCGCCGTATAAACACGGGGTGCTTCACCCCCGTTGACGGACTCATCAATATCAGGGGATACCACTTCCCCGGGAACAATGCCTATCTGCCCTAACAAACGAAGACGGTACTCAGAAGATGACGCCAGCACTAACTCATCTATCTTCCTCACCACAATACCCATTAGTCTTTATTTCTGAGCCTACTGACCACCCTTCCCTTACCCAGCCCCTCTTTATTGACGCCGTAAGAACTAACTTCAACTATTACTTTATCATGCATCAGAATACGTATCTTGCTCTTCCGTATTCTTCCAGAAGCGTGTGCCATTATCTCGTAGCCATCGTTCAGCTTCACTATAAACACAGCATCCCTGAGCAACTTCGTGACAACACCTTCTATCCTTGCAACTCCCTCCTTAATTTTCACCATTCACCAACAAAAACGACATGGCCGACATTGTAAGATATACCCATAACCATTGCAATTAGTTTAAAGGTATAGCTACGTGCCATGATTTGGGATTTTCATACCATCCGTGACATACTCATGTCCTCGCATGACTAGCGTTATCCGGTCTTCGCGGACAAAATCTCCCGTAACCCAAACGTTACCTTCACTGTCATCGTCTACTATCTCAGCATCCACAAAACTGACCACCCCACCGCTAGCGAGCACCTTTATACCAACCGCCCCTGTATCTGTTATACTAAGAGAGGAGGCGGGAATTTTGTAGGACCTCACCTTTTTGAGAGCTAACTCAACACTCGCATTCATCCCGTCTGAAGCAAAGATTCCACCTTCTTCGTTGTCCAGCAACGCCTCCACCCTGTATGACATAGTTTCCGGAGTTGCTACTCTGCCAACAAAACAAACATCTCCCGCCAATATCACGCCCTGATTCAGAATAACTTTGACCTCGTCACCAGGATTTACATGCGATATATCGCGCTCGGAAACATAAGTAACCACTTTTAGCTTATCAAAATTCGATATCCTCACCACTGGTTGACCCTCTGCAACCATAGAACCAACCTGCGACATAATCCTGTCGATGATACCACTAAAAGGAGCCCTTATTGCGCTATTCCTGTATGCAAGCAATGCATTTTTGTAGCCGACCTCTGCAGCTTTAAGACTAACAAGTGCCGCTTGCTCTTGCATTTGAGTGCTATGCCCCGTAAATCCTAAGCTTTCAGCCGCGTCGTACTCCTGCCTTCTTTGCTCCAGCAACTCCTTGGCGTACTCCAGCGCCTCAAGCCTCTCACGTTCTTCAAGTTTCAAAATTACCTGATCCTTTTCCGCAAAGCTGCCACTTTCGAGAAAAACCTCTTCTACCTTTCCACCAGCCTGCGCGGCTACATCCACTGATTGAGAGGCATATACTCCAGCAGGCAAAACCCGCACCACTGTCCTTTCTTCTGCACCAAGCTCCTGCAGAGCAATAGACGACCCCACATCAGCAGTCCCAAAGATGGTATCCCTGTTACGCTCCCCATCAGGCACAAACAGCCCGCTAATGAGCCACGCCAAACATCCACAAATCAACAACAGCGCTATTCTGTATTTTAACTGCAAACCCATGAACAATGAAAATGCTCCCCCATACCACTAGTGCTTGCCGCACGCAATTTCGCATGCATCCCTGAAAGCCTCATTAACATCTGGATGTGAATGACAAATACGACAGATATCTTCCGCTGTAGCTCTGTAGCCCAACGCTACTGCTGCCTCATTTATCATGGTATCGGCATGCGCTCCCACAATGTGAACCCCAAGAATCACTCCCGTTTCCTTACAGACAACTACCTTTACAAAGCCTTCACTCTCACCAGCGACTCTGGCCCTCCCATTAGCGGCAAAGCTGCTCTTTCCAACCTTATAACTGTGGTTAACAGACTTTAAATAGTCCTCACTCATTCCCACCGCAGAAGCCGCAGGGTGTGTGTATATTACCGATGGGATTACTCCATAATCAACACGCAAGCCCCTTCCTGACATCAGCTCAGCGACGGTGATTCCTTCCATTTCAGCTTTGTGTGCAAGCATGGCCCCACCAATAACATCACCTATGGCAAAAATACCCTTTATATTAGTCTCATATCTGCCATCCACTTGGATAAACCCTCTCTCATCTAACTGTAACTCTCCTAACTCAACAACACCCTCAACACTGGGCTTGCGACCAACAGCAACTAATACTTTATCCACCTCAACATCTGTGCGCTTACCATCAGAAAGCGCCTCATAACTCACCGCAACACGAGATCCCCTCTTGGCCACTGACACTACCTTCTGCGATAGCTCGAAGACTATGCCCTGCTTCTCCAACACCTTCTTCAGTAACTTACTAACTTCCGAATCAAAGCTCGCAGCAATGCGACCACCATATTCCACCACGGTCACCCTAGCTCCTAACCTGCCCCATATGGAAGACATTTCCAAGCCGATAACCCCACCACCAATAACTAGTAGCTCCCCGGGCACTTCCATATTCAGCGCGGCATCCGAAAACAGCACCGACGCACCATCAACATCTACACCAGGCAGGGATACAGGATGAGACCCCACGGCGAGAACAACGTTCTTAGCAAGAACCTTTTCTAACTGACTCCCATCTTGCGCATTCACAGAAACAACAAAATTCTCGCCTTCCTTGCCGACAACCTTCGCCATACCACAGAGCCTACGCACCCCAGCAGAAGAGAAAAGACCCTCTATCCCCGCACTCAATGCAGATATCTCCTTATCTCTAGCCTCAAACATCTTCTCGAGATCAAAAGTCACGCTCTTGGCCGAGACCCCAAATCCAGGAAAAAGATTCTTCGCCGAATAGTACTTGTATGAATATTCAAGCAGCGCTTTCGAAGGTATGCACCCTTCTCTAAGGCAGGTTCCACCACACTGAGAGTTCTTATCGATACATACCGTCTTCAGACCGAGCCTTGCGGATTTCACCGAACACTTGTACCCCCCTGGCCCAGCTCCTATAACCGCAACATCGTAGTAACAGCTACTCATAAACACACCTACGAAACAACCACCAACCCATCTCTTCCCGCAGTTGCGTATAAAGAGCCACCAATCAAAACCGGTGGTTTATAAAAATGACCAGCCTCCAGTTTATACATCTCTTCCACCGCACCAGAGAGGGCACTGACGCCCAAGAGATCCCCGTTACTACCCAAAACCCAAAGTTTTCCATTAGCCATCACCGGAGCATTCCATGACCACCGTTTCTTCCCTATCTCTTGCAGGGTCAAACTCCACAGCTGCACGCGACTCTCAGCATCTAAAGCGACAAGCTGTGAATCAGCTGTGATTACAAACACCGTCTTTTCGTCCACCTTGGAGATTCCGCGCACCCCAATTCCTTGTGACCAGATAAATTCACCAGTGTTTGCACTCAAACACACCAGCGAACCCTCACCGTCTGCCGCAAAAACAAAGTCACCCACGACAACCGGAGCGATTCGAACATCACCCACAGAACCTTGATTGTACTCCCCCACAGCACTCTCCCATAAAACATCCCCGCTGCGGGAATCTAGTCGCTTAGCCTTTCCATCGGGAAACAACACAAAAACCGCATCCTGACCATTGCGTGACAGGTAAGCAACTGACAAAGCACCACTTACACGAACCTCAACTCCCGGCTCCTCATGGTGCCATAACAAACCACCGGTTTCTACATCAAACACATACAGATAGCTATCAATCGTAAGAGCGGCTACAGAATCGCCTTCATTAACCAGAACCAGCTCACCACTCAAAAAACTACGCAAAGTGCTCTTCCACTTTATCTTCCCGGTGCTTGGGTCAAGACCGTACAGGAAATTGTCTATGGCACATAAGACCGTTCCCTGGGAGTAGAGCAAACTTGCAGAGTAGAGCGAGCGCTGACCACCTGCAAGCGCCACATACCACAAGATTTTTCCACTATCGTTATCGAAAGCTGTTAGCCTTCCATTATCATCCAAAGTAACTACCACACTCCCAGCCTCAACAGGGGCAACCCTGGAACTGGAGGACACCCCCTTCAGTACCCTGAATTTGGTAAAGGTTTGCTCTCCACCAGATGGCAACACCGAGAAACTTTGAAGTCCTCGACCTCTGCCATGCACAACGGCAGCGCTAGCCTCTTCATTGAACACCCCAACACTACCAAAGAAAAAAGCAAGAAACAGGAATACAGCCGCAAGTAAGTGCATTTTAACCACAACGTACAAAAGGACCCGGTTCATGATCCGACAACTGCCACAAAAAATCAACCTATATTTACTATACACGCCCGTTTAAACCACACAAAACCCAGGAAGATAGATTACCTATGGACGGTGATTACAGCGCGGTCTTACCATACCGAGAACCTTATGGAATATCTCCCAATGGCCACTTGATCGGGCAATGGACTCTTAACACTTTGCGTATTGGCAAGTATAATCCTTAGTTCTAATCATCGGACATTGGTGTCAGTATGCAAAAAGTGGCTATAGTGGGGTTGCCTAACGTGGGTAAGTCTACCTTATTCAACCGCCTTACTAAGAGTAAATCCGCTATAGTGAGCAACATTGCTCACGTCACTAGGGATCGCAAGGAAGCACCGGCTAATTTTTGTGGCCTGAAATTTACAGTAATTGATACTGGAGGGGTAGCCGAAGGCACGGGCATACAGTCTTTGGTAACCAAGCAGGTGCAACTTGCTGTCGCACAATCTGATGTTATTTTTTTCGTTATAGACATCAAGACATCTACCACCGATAACAATATTGCACTGGGAAAGTGGCTACGTAAGGCAACAGAAAAGCCAATTGTCCTCCTAGTAAACAAGTGTGAAAGCAGCAAAAATGACTTTCCTGTAGATACCATGGAATATCTGGAGTTTATCGGCCCGGTGCACATATCTGCGGAACATAATTTAGGGATGCAGTACCTATACGATGCTATAGCACCATTTCTGGAACAAACCCCCGTCCAAAAAAGCAGAGACAATTCCATACCAATATCTATAATGGGGCAACCTAATGTGGGTAAATCCACATTTCTCAACTGTGTTCTTGGCGAAGACCGAGTGATCACTGACGACGCAGCGGGAACAACGCGTGACTCGATAAGCACAGAGTATAATCATAAAGGCATAAAACTACTCATTACTGACACCGCGGGACTACGAAAGCGCACAAAAGTGACCGAAGACATGGAAAAACTTTCCACTAAATCCGCTATTCATGCACTCTCAAAATCATGCGTGGTCATACTGATGGTAGATTTTTTACAGGGAATAACCCAGCAAGACCTGTCCATAGCCGGCACCGCAATAAGAGACGGCAAAAGCGTTGTTGTAGCGCTAAACAAGGCTGACTTAATAAGCGACAAAGCCACAGAGGAGGAAATCTTAAAGGCCATTTGCCTTCACAGCAGAGTAGATTTTGATGTTCCCATTATGAAAATCTCAGCGTTAAAAAACATCGGATGCGATAAGGTACTAGATAAAGCGATAAGACTCTATGAATCTTCTAGCACTCATATAAGCACCCCCAGACTCAATAAGTGGCTGCGAACAGCTGTTGAACACCATCCTCCACACGTACAAAACTGCAGGAAAGTAAAACTGAAGTATATTTCCCAAGTAAGCGTGCTGCCACCAACCTTTGTTGTCGCAACTAACACCCCCGGACATGAAATTGAAAGTTCATACAAGTCATATCTCAAAAACAGCTTTCTAACCCATTTCTCCCTGCAGGGAGTACCTATCAGGATGATATTCAGGAAGGGAGAAAATCCGTACACAAAGGCAAAAAACTGACAATAACAACAGTACAAGCAATACATGCAGATGGACTGGTGCCTTCAGCAGAGAATGCTCATAACCTACAGAGTTTGCGCAGTTTTGATAATCTCCAAAATGGTAGGGACCGGATCACGAGCCTGCCATATGCCAAATTTACGTTCATCCACATGCCACATCAACAAGTGTCACCATCATGAGCATGCGGAAAACAAGCCCTAGTCGAAATCTCAACAGCCCTGCTCACCCCTCACAGGCTAGACGGTCGAAGCAAAGAACGTCCTGTCATTTCTGGGGGCTGCGCAATCTTCATAATCTCCAGAATGGTAGGGGCTATGTCACAAAGCCTGCCATCAGCTAGACTTATTTCTCGCTGCATGTTGCAAACAACAAACGGTACCGTACTCTCCGTATGCGAGGTGAAGGGAGCACCTTCGTTGACGTCGAACATCTTCTCTGCATTGCCGTGGTCTGCGGTGATTAACATTGTAGCCCCTATATCGGATGCAGCATCATAAACTCTTTGCAAGCAAGAATCCACAACCGTGACCGCCCTCTTTGTAGCCTCCATGTTCCCAGTGTGCCCCACCATGTCAGCGTTGGCATAATTGACCACGATCAGCGAATATTTCGCCGAACGTATTCTACCCACCAGGGTATCCGTAACATCTATAGCCGACATCTCCGGCTTTAAGTCATATGTGCTCACATCAGGAGAAGGAATTATCACGCGATCTTCGCCAACAAAGCGATCTTCCCTACCCCCATTAAAGAAAAACGTAACATGTGCGAATTTTTCCGTCTCCGCTATGCGAAGCTGCTTCAAGCCTTGCGCAGCTACCACTTCTCCAAGAGACCACTGTATGTCTCGGGGCGGGAAAAGGCTCGGGATCAGGATCTTAGAGGAGTACTGCCTCATACCCAAAACGTTCTTTACTTCGGGCATTCTATGCAGAAGCATGCTTAACAACTGCAAAACTCTGTCGTTTCTGAAATTGATAAACAAAACGCCATCCTCTACACTTACACCGCTGTAGTCACCCACAACGGTCGGGACTATAAATTCATCCGTTACCCCTTTACTGTAGCTGTTTTCCACAACTTCTAACGCATTTTCACACCTGGGCCCCTTCGCATATGCCAAAGCATCATAAGCTTTACATGTCCTATCCAGGCGATTGTCCCTGTCCATCGCATAATACCGACCACCCACAGTCCCCACTACCGCGTCGAGTGAGGCAATGCTCGCCTCGAGTTGATTCACGTACTTCTTGGCTGAAGATGGTAAAACGTCTCTACCATCAAGAATAGCATGCACATATACCCTGATGCCAAACCCCGAAACAACAGAAATTAGCTTCTCCATGTGTGCCTGCATAGAATGCACCCCACCATCAGAAAGCAATCCCACAACGTGACAGGCACCTTTACTATTCTTGAGATTATCAACGAACTTCAGCAGTTCAGGATTGCTGTGAACTTCATCTATCTCCTGATTGATCCTCAATAAATCCTGCAGGACAACCCGGCCACACCCTATGCTTATGTGCCCAACCTCTGAATTTCCTACCTGCCCGGGAGGAAGACCAACATCATCACCACTCGCATACAGGCTACTCCTCGGACACCGTGAAACTATTGAGTCCCAAAATGGCTTATGCGCCCCGTGAATTGCATCATACATGCCACCACTTCCGTTGCCCCATCCATCAAGTATACAGAGCACAACATTACTCCCAAACATACGTATTCAGAGACCATAGCCAAATGCGGCAATTCTACATATGTCCCACGCGCTAGTAAACAAGAATAACACGCTACGATTTTGCCGGACCTGTGCCTGCTTGACGCGTAGCAAAGCGCTGGAATGGCACCAACCCTACCTTAGCATTTGTGGCTTAAAACTGACGGCACTTACATACTGAGCTAGAGTGTTCAACACTCAATATGCACTGTGTGTTTTGCGCATATCAACGCAATGTCCCATAATATCTCTATTAATATTGTTACTGCTCTGGTACAATGCCGGAGTTTGACTTTTCCATAAGTATGACAAATTGCTATCACAACGCAGTCGTAGTTCTTGCCGATGGAAGACATTTTTTTGGCAGATCCCTTGGAAATAGGACCGACAGCGTAGGTGAAGTGTGCTTTATTACGGGACTCACCGGGTACCAGTACACGATCACAGACCCCTCCTTTGCAGATCAAATAGTGACATTCACATTTCCGCATATAGGCAATGTGGGCATTAACGACAAAGATTTTGAGTGTAGTAGAGTGCTGGCCAAGGGGATCATTGTGCGAGAGATGTCATGTGCATCTCATGTGTCTTCCAAAACCGATCTAGAATCTTGGATAAAAGCCAATGGACTCACTGGAATATCCGGTGTAGACACCAGAGCGCTAACAATGCACCTACGCGAGCATGGTACACAGCCTGGAATAGTCCACCATTTTGAGAATCGCAACACGGTTGATTTGCTGGCATTACAACACATAGCGCGTGCCTATACAGCCAAAACACTTGCTACTGCTCTGCCGCATCTAGCTGATCATCAAGTGTCGACCCGCGGTGCAGAGGTATGTGTTATAGATCTAGGAGCCAAGCAAGGTATACTGAATGCACTCACAAGGATGGGCTGTGCTGTCAGTGTTGTGGCGGGGATTGACGATTTTGCCACTCGCGTTCTGTCGCTTAACCCCAAAGGCATAGTAATTTCCAACGGCCCGGGGGACCCATCAGATCTGGAATCACATGTATTAACACAGCTCAGAGTACTGCTGGATTCGGGCATTCCGACGCTGGGGATATGCCTGGGACATCAACTTTTGGCACTAGCTTTGGGTGCAAAAACAATCAAAATGCATCACGGGCATAGGGGCAGCAACCATCCGGTATATAATATAGAGACCGGAACTGTAGAGGTTACAAGCCAAAATCACGGTTATGCCGTGGATGGACAAACCCTACCGGCGAATGTTGTGGTGACCCATAAATCACTGTTTGATGACACAATTGAGGGAATCAAGCTGACAGATTACCCAGTAAGGTCTGTTCAATACCACCCAGAAGGCTGCCCAGGGCCCCAAGACTCTCACTATATATTTCAAGACTTTGCCAACCTGATAAATTGTGGATTAGCATAGGCTGAGAACGCATTACCATTGGTAAACACAAGCGCGGCTCTATGTTGAGATTTTTGTATTATAAGCACTCTCTGATGCGGCTACGGATTGCGCAGACAACACTTTATAACTTAGATTCTACCAATACAACGCACTATGTCCACTTTAGCTCACTCGGTAGTACTATCTGGAAGCAAGCTTAGGTCATATTCACTCTTGCAAATTTTCCAAGTATGGTCTCACGCCTAGACTAAAACACACTGTTACACTACAGACTGTTCCGCAATACCCTAAATGACCGACACGACTTATATTCCGTTAACACATAGTGTTCTAGAACCGCTTTAATATTAACCTGGTAAATTGCGGATTAGCCTAAATTTAGGAAATATTCACACCTGCAAATTCTCCAATCATAGTTTAATGCTTATATCAAAGCACATTGCAGACTGTATCCACAGTACTCCTCAACTGATCGACCAACTTGGATTCTATGTAATACAAGCACCCTTTAATCCACAGATCCAGGCACCTTAATAGCACAGCGTGCTTAACTTTAGTAAATCCATTCTACTTCGCAAGGTCATAGTTTTTGCATCTCTAATACCTATTAAAAACTAAGTACAATAACTACTACACAAACGTTACTCCTTGCAGCAGCTGCAACTATCAGGATTGTACTTGCCATATTATGTGACGTATTACACACTGACTATCCGTGCACGCAGTTTTCAACCTGAGCAGGGTTGTCATTGAGCTACTGTTAATATCCACTGCTTGTTCTTTATTGGGTGTTGTGGAACTAGCTATTGCGGGCCATCAGTTTCTCGCGACGATGTAGGGGGTAAATGGGCGAACTTATCGAGGTTATTCTGGCTCAGCCTCGCGGTTTTTGCGCGGGGGTTGAACGTGCAGTGAAGATACTGGAAATGGCAGTCGAGAAATACGCGGACCATAACCAGGTATACGTCCTGCATGAGATCGTTCATAACAACCATATCGTTGAAACTTTCAAAAAGAAAAACGTGCGGTTTGTCGATTCCTTAAGTGAAGTCCCTGCAGGTGCGGTACTAGTGTTTAGTGCGCACGGAGTGGCAAAACAGGTTCGTGCTGATGCTGAAAACAAGGGGCTGCTCGTCATAGACGCAACGTGCCCATTAGTAACAAAAGTGCATTTAGAGATGCATAGGTACCACACTCGGGGCTATCAGATGATCTTGATCGGTCATAGGGGCCACAGAGAAGTCGTCGGGAGTATGGGACAGATTGAGGAGAAGGTTCTTCTGGTACAAGATGTGGAGGATGTTGCTCACCTCGAAGTAGATGATCCTAACAAGCTTGCATACACAACACAAACTACTTTGAGCATGGATGATACCCTAGTGATTGTAGAAGCCTTGAAGGCAAGATTCCCTTCAATAGTGGGTCCTGACTTGAGAGACATCTGCTATGCAACACAGAATCGCCAAAATGCTGTAAGAAAGCTAGCTAACGAAACTGACATGGTATTGGTAGTTGGGGGAAAAAACAGCTCCAACACAAACAGGCTTTTGGACCTCGCTAAGCTACACAACGGCCGCTCCTTTCTGGTAGGATCCCACGAAGACGTGGATTTAAGCTGGTTCTGCGATGTTAAAAGAGTGGGAATCACCGCTGGCGCCTCAGCACCGGATTTCGTCATAAAAAACCTGCTGGATTACCTAGGTGCGAATATGAATGTGCGCATCTCGGTCATGGACGGCGTAAAAGAGAGCGTAGTATTCAAGTTACCTGCACTGCCTGAAGCCTTATCGGCACTCCCCAGAGCTTAATTTCACCTATGCGTAGATATACATAGCAGCTTCTGCCCCGCTGCACGGAACAATTCGGTGCATTTACTGTGCGCGACACGTACCCGCGGATATCTCTTGATTTATTAAAAAAAGAAAGCTAACCTACACCCCACAAGGTTTACTCGGACTGACATGAAGGTAGGAATAAAGAGGCTTGAGTGGGGAGTTGGGCTTCCGTTGCCTTCTTATGCGACTCTACAGAGCGCGGGGTTGGACCTGTACGCTGCACTTTCTGATGGCGTTACTATCAAGCCGGGAGACAGAAGCCTGATTCCGACGGGCATAGCCGTTGAACTGCCTGATGAATACGAAGCACAGGTAAGATCAAGGTCTGGCATGGCTGCGAAAGCTGGAGTCATAGTTTTGAACGCGCCTGGCACGATAGATGCTGATTACCGCGGTGAAATTGTAGTAATTCTAGTTAATCTGGGGCAAGCTGACTATGTGGTGAACCGCGGCGACAGAATCGCACAACTTGTGATCGCTCCTGTTACCCGCATCACTTGGGAAGAAACTACTAACATAACAGCTACCGCACGCGGCTCGGGCGGGTTTGGTTCAACGGGAACGTAGGGTTTTGACCGGTCTATCGGTTCGCAGTGCTAGACGCTTGTATTTCACAAAAAACTGAAGGTAGACGGGGCTTGTGCTATCGTGTAGGTGACCTGCACTGCCTCGAGTCAGTAAGAGACACCACTATTTGTAATTACTCAGCTTGCTAAAACACTACTGCATATTAAGAAAAAAACAGCGAGTGAACACGCCTCGACATGTTGTTTTGCACTGAGAGACAAAGGCCTGGAATCTGCAAACATGCCAAGCTATAAACACCTGCAGTCTCGCAGTTTCGTGCAGCCCTGTTGGAGGTGTAAAGTCAATAAGTGGAAACTTGTTGTGGATATTCTAGTTCGGCTCTCGGCTTTTGTGTGTTGACATGTTCTCGTATCAGCTCAACGTCGGGTAAACCCTCAGTACACTTGCATGTGTTGCGGCAGAAATATTAGTTTCACAAAGTGGTTACTCAAACTGCTACAGCAGGATAGACTTGCCTTATTTAGGTGAACTCATGTCCCAAAATGAGCGGTTTCCAGAAGACATCTCTTACGGTTCCATCGGTGGTCCAGCATTTTCTACCAGCATTTCAGAATTACAAAATGGACAAGAACAGCGCAAGATAAACTGGGCTTACCCGCGTTGCCGGTACAACGTTGTGTATGGCGTGAAATCTCATGCCCAGTTTGCGATGCTTCGGGACTTTTTTTATGCCCACCGGGGGCGTGCATTGCCGTTTAGATTTAAAGATTGGACAGACTATAAAGCAGTTAGACAGCACCTTGGTGTGGGGAACGGAACATCTCTAAGTTTGCAGCTAGTTAAGAAGTATTCTGGTGGCGACAAATCGTTTTTCAGAACCATAAGCAAACCGGTATACGACACAATAAAAATATACCTTGAAGAAAAACTTCTACAGCAAAATCAAGACTACCTCGCAGATTGTGAAACAGGCAGGATAAATTTTACCATCGCACCTAAGTCTGGAACAAACGTGTACGCGGAATTTGAATTCGACGTTCTAACAAGGTTTGATACAGATTTCCTTGCCTGCACTCTTGAAGGCTACGGTAACTATGGGTGTGATGACATACCCTTAGTCGAAGTAAGGTGCTAGTGCAAACCAGCCTTCCCCCCCCCTAGCTTATAAATCGCTATCTAGCCCGTTTATCTTGCCTTCTATTTCCTTAATCTTCTTTTCTAGCTCCTGCAATTCCTGCTCTGTGAGATTTTCGCTCACCATACGGCTCCGAAGATTTGAAAGCTCACTCTTCATTTTGGCAACACTGTCTCTGGCACTCTGTGACCTTTTCTCTTGTTCGCTCGGTAAACCCACAATCTTTCTAGCTATCCCAGATGCTCCCGACTCTGCGCCACCTACACCTGTTGCCTCCATCCAATGCGCAATAGGCTCAGGATCACTAGGCGCTTCCCCTGAAACATCACTTTCGGTCACCGCCTCCGACTCCCTTGAATCCTGTGCTTGATTATCTGACTCTTCTTCCTTCTTTCTATGACGCCGTTTTTTGGTTTCTTCAGAATCCTCATCACCACTTGTGGACACCATATCAGGTTTATTAGAAGCCTCGATGCCTTCCTTGTAATCACCACTCATATAACTGCCCATAGTAGTCTTAATGCTATCAGAATGTTGAATTTTATCGTTGTCAAGATCAAGCACTCTTCCATCACCTATATCCTCATCCTGCCCGGACTTCGCGTCATCTCCTTCAGAGGAATCATGCTGCGTTTTGTCTCCGGTCTTACCACTGAAGATTACGCTCTCAGTGCCAACATTAGCAAAACCATCTCCTAATCCCTGCGCAGCGCGCGTCACACCTGAATGCTCAATGCCTTTTTCATTTACAGGATCATAAGGCAAGTCTTCAAAATCGTTCGAAGCGTCACGGTGGCTTATGTCATCAAGCGGGCTTTCACCTTTATCCGTGCCGTCCACTGCCCAAGTTTTAGCATGTACTTCCTTTTCTACGGTTTCAGGCGCTGCTAGCCCTTCTTGTTCCTCTTGCGAGTCAAGCAACTTCTCTTGATCGCTATGCTCTGAGGTGAACTCAACTTTCTCCTCTGCAGCAGATTCTGAGCCATCCACCACTGCATCATCTACCCTTTCCACTGAGCCTCCATACTCTTCTGCATCTCGATCATCATGGTCTGATATACGAACACCATCCCCCTCATCTACCGCAGCTTCTGCTTGCGCTGATGAATCGTCAGCATCTTCAGGTAGATGTTCTTCTCTCTCACCAAGGTCATCATGCTCCTGTTCTACCACACCTTCAGGGTCCATGGTACCCTCTGGATCTGTAGTATCCTCCGGTACAGTTTCCATAAGATCTTCGGGCTCTGCAGGTGATAGCACACCGTCGGAGGATGCTTCTGCAGAACTTAATTCCTCTTCTACATCTTCTGTTACTCGTTCGTCGCTGCCACTTACATCGTGAATCTCATCTTTCTTTTCAACCTCTGCCAGAAGATCTACCACTGGTGGCTCTGGCTCCTGTTCTACCACACCTTCAGGGTCCATGGTACCCTCTGGATCTTTAGTATCCTCCAGTACAGTTTCCATAAGATCTTCAGGCTCTACAGTTTCCATAAGATCTTCGGGCTCTGCAGGTGATAGCACACCGTCGGAGGATGCTTCTGCAGAACTTAATTCCTCTTCTACATCTTCTGTTACTCGTTCGTCGCTGCCACTTACATCGTGAATCTCATCTTTCTTTTCAACCTCTGCCAGAAGATCATCAACGCGGCGAACGGAGTCCAACTGAACAGCTTGATCTCCCGCAGCCAATTCCTCATGATCTAAATGCTCGGCAAATGAAGCACCTTCTTCCCGAGTATAGGTCTCTTCATGACACTCTTCTATATCTATGGTACCCTCTGGATCTTTAGTATCCTCCAGTACAGTTTCCATAAGATCTTCGGGCTCTGCAGGTGATAGCACACCGTCGGAGGATGCTTCTGCAGAACTTAACTCCCCTTCTACATCTTCTGTTACTCGTTCGTCGCTGCCACTTACATCGTGAATCTCATCTTTCTTTTCAACCTCTGCCAGAAGATCATCAACGCGGCGAACGGAGTCCAACTGAACAGCTTGATCTCCCGCAGCCAATTCCTCATGATCTAAATGCTCGGCAAATGAAGCACCTTCTTCCCGAGTATAGGTCTCTTCATGACGCTCTTCTATATCTGATGCTCGATCACCCTCCTGGCCTAAATGATCTTCAAACAACTGGGATTCAATATCACGGCGAGATAAATCTTCAGAAATCTCTTCTTCAGGAACCCTATCCTGTTCATGTCCCACGTGGCTGTCAGCAAGATTTTCACCTTCAGATACACCAGGATCGAGCGCTAAATCTCCAGAGTCAGAAGTCAAATTCGACTGGCCGACTGAATCAATATCCGCTGATTGGTCATGAAATAAATCTTCAGTCTGGGTCCGCGCTTGAAATGCACAATCTTCTTGTTGCCCTTCTTCTCCTTGCATCGACGCAGCATGCTGTTGTGTATAATCTTCCATTACTCTCTGTGGATCTCTAGAATCTACACCAACCACCGCTCCATCTTGTCCTTGAGGCACTGCAACCCCATCACGACCTATATCTAGATCAGTTGAAACACTGGAAACCTCATCATAGGAGGAATAAGGGATTTGTCGCGAATCCAAAGCACGTTCTGAGCCATCTTGCACTGTCGCGGCATCACTCACATGTACACGATCCAACTGACCAGGATCGCTAAATCCTTGCACCGAAGCGTCAGAGATCATGCGGCCTGTTTCTTCTATTTCCCTGAGTCTCGCAACACTGCTTTCTGATTCAGACCCTGGCACGGAATGGAGCCCATCAACATCAAGTTCACGCGACGGTAACCCTGGCGTTCCTCCCACAGCATGCAAAGCAACAGCCCTTGCTTCCAACGCTGCAAAGTCGATTTCCCCTGTGGGGCTCACATATTGCAGCAACTCTGCAATTTCCCCGGGACGCTGCTCATGCACATTGCGAATCTCATTCTGCAGCCTATCTATATCCCTATCGATAGCTGCTTGCGCAATATCACTATCAGCCTCGCGCCTCATCACGTTTAGGGCATGCATTGCATCCATGGCATGCCAGAAATTCTCACGATTTACTTGCAGGTTACCATGATCATCAACGAGGGCAGGAGCACGCTCTCCTTGCCCCATAGAATTCTGTGCATCATCCGGCCTGCGGAATGGATTTGCCCCACCCTCACCAAAACTCTTCTTGGGCACATAAACTCCGGGCTGATGCTTGTCAACACCCTTAGTGAGAGTGCGTATATTACGTAGAAGTGCTGCCCTGTCTTGTTTAAAATTGTGCAGCAAGCCACCGCTGGTAGATCCTGTAGCCCGCGCCGCCATATAAGATCCCATGTATTTCAGAGCATCTAAAGGAGATCGACCAAGATGGGCCCCCATCCATGCGCGAGCATAATCTAACCCCGGCGATACAGATTTCATGTTGTATATATCTTCCTCAGTGTTCGCGGACATCAAGCCACCAGCAACGTGTCTTGTCCCCTCTACCATGGAGCCTAACAAGCCACCCACAACTGGGATTCTACCAGCTGCTTTTTCCGGTAGCTTACTGACTGCTGATGCAACACTATTTATCCTGTCACGAGCAATCATCCGCACCCCATCAATGCCACGGTCGATGCTGTCAACAACGCGGCCAACTACCGGAGCACTTGCAAAGATTCTGGTGAATCCCTCACCATACATAGAAGCAATGGTCCTGGACATCATACCCCCTCCGGCCAGGACCACCCCAAGGTTCTGGACAAATGCCCTCATCTGCCAAATCAAAAACGTCATCAAGATGAGGCCAAAAACCTCTGACCACATCACAATCCAGCCCTGCTTTATGTTCTTTATAATGTTGTAGTCATACTGCTTTTCCAGTTCTTCTAACTTCGTACCCGGAGTTGTATGATTAAAAAGTACTCTACCTGTCAACAGATCGATTAATTCCTTTTTTAATGTAGCTTCTTGTTGTGGCGTTTTTGCTCCTTTAGACTTAGAATCTGCGATTTTCTTCCTAAAATCTTCCAAGTCTTGCCTATTATGCCGGTCGCCCGTGGGCACCCCTGATCTATCCATTATACTTCCGAGCTCCTTATCTATCCCCGTTAAAAGGCGATCAATTGCTACTTTACGCTCAGCAGCTATTAGAGAGTTAGTAAGCAGAGCAATCTTATTATAGCCGGTTGCTTTGTCGGTTTTCGCAGCATCCTTACTCAAAACTACCCCACCGGGGACAGTATCGCTTTCAGTATCAGGATCCAAAAACGGGTAATCCACATACCTGAAATCGTATGTGTCGTAATTCGGCGGAACCTTCATTACTGATCCCCCACCGGTAAATGTATATCTAGCAGTTGTTCCAGCAGCAGGGTACTCTCTGTCTTCAATGCCTCCCCAGCCGATTTTTATCGTGTCATACTTCTGTCCTGGAGTCCACTCACTGTACTTCTGATCCACCAAGAACTTTAACTTCAGATGGATCCACTCGTTATAACACGCTGTGAACCCAAAAATTCGGTAGTAGTAGTGCATTATCAACGTGCTAAACATAGCTATTAGGGTGAACATCAATATAGCCTGCATCGAAAAGCTGATGCACTGAGTGAGCCAGCCATCAAATAAACTTCTGAATCTTGGGAACAATATGCCCACAAACAAAATAGGCATGAGACCAACTAGAAACGTTATCGCAACAAATGCAGTAAGGTAGATGACGAAACCGTATATACACAAACCTATGTAGAAAAGAACAGCGATTAGTATGATTAAAAGCGCGAAGATGGATGACCAGTCGGCAGTAATAAGAGCCCTAGCCTTTGCTTCCCAAACAACAGGAGCAAAGATCTTATCTCTGATCATTTCATCCATAAAGGCAAATGGCCTCTCCGCGTCAAACTTATGCCCTACCGAATAGCCGTTGATCAGAGCAATAATCTCATCCACTCCCTTAATGAACAGCTTCAGCAAATGATTATAGAAAAAGTCCCAACTACCAGGAGATATTAACAACAAGACCAGAACCACTTTGAGCAATCTGATTATCAGATCGGGCAACGGAGTTCGTACCATGCCCAACACATAAGCTAGAGTGGTCACGACTAGAAAGAGAGTAATTATCGCGAAGATAAAGTTTTTAAACGCCGAATTTTGTGTAATATTTTTGAAGATTTTCTCCCCTGAGTTGTCTAGCTCCTTTCTAACCAGCTTGCGCACATGCTCAAATATGTCGGAAGATTTTGAAGATACCACACCCTTGGTAAACTCCAGACTGTACCCCCCAGCATTATCGTGATAGTAGTCGTCGAGTATTTTTACGTATATCTTCCATCCTTTTTCAACATTATTCACAAGCTCGCAGTCGCTATCGTATATCTTGCCGTTTGATGAGTAATTACCTGCTCCCGCTCCATCAGCACTACCATATGCCAAGTGAGTTGTAGGTGACTTAGGAAATTGCATTAGCCCCAGCGAGGCATTAGGATCTTCATCCCCAGGTTTTTTAAATAACAAATATGCTCCATAACCGTTCTCTAGCCAGCAAGGGCGACCTATGGCAGCGGAAGTACTTTCAACACTGCTTTTATCGTCAGGAATTTTGCTACACTGTAATCGGCAACTGCCCACCTGTTTTTCGTACGTGATATAACTGCAAACTTTCTCTACATCTACGACAGAATCGTAAAATTCATGGGAAAGGTCTGCTGGCCTTACAAGTCCTGTGTTTACCGCAATTGGAGAACTTTTCTTGTTACCGTATTTGTCCCAAGGAACCCAAGCACCTTGAACCTTCACTACTATTTCGTTGCCATCAGTAACCAAGCCTGTATCTTGCCAACGCACTACTTGTTTGGTGGCCCCAGGTGAAGTACCGTCTCCCAATTCCCCATTCTCAGCCCTGAATGCGTTGGTATTAGCATCCGAATAATACGCTGAAACCGCAATTGTAGTATTGCTATTGAAATTATCAGCAGAAACACATCTTGGAAAAGGAACTTCGCTCCCACATGATGACATTGCCAACATGCATAGTGCAGCTGTACACCTCAGGAAGTTTCTGCTAGTAAATTTCGTCCACATAATCTTCTCTGCCAGCTGCTACTTGTCTTCCTCATCGTTTCCTGAACGAACATTATCAGGATCCTTACTTAACTTTTCCTCAAAACCATCTCCTGTGTTTTGCCCTTGTTCTTTGTCGCTATCAGTCCTGGCTTCAGCCCCTTCAGGATAGCTAAAGTCTTGTTCCCGCACTGTGTAATTGTCACGCGCACTCTCAGAATCTACCTCCGCCGAATTAGCCTCCTTGGCATCAACCATGGTATCTATATCTCTTGTTGCCGCCGAGGTTTCAGCACTCGGAGGCAATGCATTTGGGCTCGTGCCACCATCCGGATGGGATTCAAATCCTCCTTCTCCCGAAGAAAAATCAGTGCCCCTTTCCAGAGCACCACTTTTCCGATCACTTGTCACTACGTCTTCTGATTCAGAAACTGCGCTCTCTATACCAATCGAATAGTTTCTTTCCTCTCCATCATCTTCCACTGAAGAAGTGCTTTCACCCGCCCCTGCAGCAGATCCAGAATCAGCAGCCCCCGTCTCGGAAACGGAACCACCAATTTCCTCTCTGCTCTCAGGGAAACTAGCGTCATCACCGAAAGAATGAAGAATATCTTCTCTTGCCGCATAACTCTCATCATTTTCTTCATTATCGGGCAGACCAGATGCATTTGCATCTTCACCTCGAGCAATATCTGACCTAGAATCATCGGATGCTCCCCTTCCACTATATTCCGAAGAGGTAGTGAGCGCAGAATGTGGGTCAGTAGAACCAAGCAAGTCTTCAAAACCTGCAACCCCCGACGCGTGGGCACTATACACCACATTGTCACCACTTTCCACACTGGAAGCTCCACTTGCGGAACTATAGGTATCTTGCGATGCACCGTTACTTCCCACCATGCTACTATTAGGAATACTGGTTCCCGCTCCTCCACCACCATCAGGTAATGCTCTCACCTCTTTTCCAGAGTCTCCCCCACCATGCACCACATCAGAACCTGCATACTGTTCACCCCCTTGCGCTGGGCCGACGCCTATTTCGTCAGAAGCTTGATGCCCTCCAACATCCACCCCGGAATCGGCTACGCGTCTACTTGCAGGTTCTCCAAATTCAACCGCTGCACCATCACCCCCTGCTCCTCTCACTATATCACCGGACGCACCTACATCTTGGACAGCCCTAGCCGCGGTCACAGATGCTGGCCCTGCTATATCACCCACATCTCCCCGGCTATCAGCAGCTCCTTGTGGACCTCCTGCATCCACAGTGCCTTGGGGGTCAAGGCCAGGTCGATGAATTGCGCCTTCATAACGTGGCTGCGACGATTCTGCAGTATCGAATGCCAGTTTTTCTGTCCCTACAGGCGTCATGCCTCTTGCAGATTTGATTAAATTCTGAGTAGCGGCATCCAGGCCAACAACTCCCAACATTGCTTGCGTTGCACCTGCTGCACTTGCAGCTACCCCTGCTACACTTCCTGATATGGAATGTGCCAATACCTCAGAAATGTGGCCAAATTCCTCCGTTGCCTTACAAGCCAAAACTAAGACAAAAACCATGGCAAGGCTAAATGGAAGCCCCATGAAACCCTTATCAGTCCCACGTGCCATGTCTTCCCTTATTCTGTCCTCAATAGTGAGATCATTTGAAAATCCTATAGGTAGCAGCGCTGGCACAACACATATGTCCTTCTTTTCTATAGACTTGTTCTCTTCTGTAACAATATCAAACCCGATGATACATGTTTCGCACGCCGTAAAATCTGTAACCGCATGGATGCTCGTGAGAATGAGCTGGTTCAAAAATGCTAGCGATGCAAATAAAATTATGGGTTGCAGAGAAAAGTTCACTATCATCTTTATCCAAGCATCGAACAAGCCCTTGGTAAGCTGGAACAGGACAAAGGTTATAAAGATCGGCGCTAGCGTTACCAAGAATGCTAACGCTACGATGACGAACAGGTACAAAATGATCGCACGCAACATCGCCTTGAAAAAGGCCCACAACGCCCAAATAATTGCAACAAACAACAACCAGCCAACTGGCCCTGCCGGAATCAGGGAGAGCATTCTTAACCAGAAATCTGACTCCAAGAAAAGGCCTAAAGTGGAATCCAAAAACTTAAACGATGTATCGCCCCCAACATACCCATTGAACGCAGATATTATGCTGGGAATACCCTCAATAAACAGGCTAAAGCAGTGCCTATAGAAGAAGTCCCAGCTTCCTGGAGAAACTAGGGTAAGGATCATGGTGATCTTCGCAATTCTTACCACTAGGTCATATTTTGTTACTTGCAAGACCCCAATAATGTAACCAAGCACTGAAAACACCAGGTATAGCGTCAACAGTGCTCTTACCGCCGACCATAAAGGCTTGGAAACTACCTGATTATTGTATATCTGCTGTACTGCCCCCATTTTTTGTTCTTGCCCGGCAGGTTTTCCCCTACTAAGAGCCTCGCCAACTTTCTTTGAAACATCAACAATCTCCGTCTCATGAGTCATTGCCGTGCCATATAGCACCTGCAATACTGTCCCCTGAAGATAAGAAAAGAACCTTGAAAATGTAGCAGGCCATTTGGGAACGAACATCCGAACCGTATAGTTGTTCTCTATGTCCCCCGCCTTTTTCAGCTGCTCTTCATACCCCGGATCTACCTTGATACCAAAATATATATAGCCCTTTTTCCCTATACTCTTATCACCTATGGTGTACTTGCCATTTTGCAGACCCTTACCTATGTTAACAAAATCTTCACCTTCGCCTGGAATTTTTTCTGGAGGAGTATCCCCGATGTACATGTACAGATTCTTCCCTTCAGATGCATAGCATGTCCTGTGCACTTCTATGTCATAAAATCCGAGAAGCTTAGTCTTGCTATCGCCATTACCGCGACCGCTAGATGCACCGCCGTTATTTTCCCCTAACAGCACGTTATAAAAGAGGAACAGCCGGCCAGTTTTCTCGACATCATATTTGTAATTCAACTTAAGACTACCTTTTGAAAAATGCACTGTTGAATCGCTGCTTAAACTTTTAATTTCATTTGGAATGTACTTGCAGGAAGAATTATTTCTTCTACAAACTTCTTCAGCTTTTTCACCTTTATTATTTTGCGGATCAAGATCAACAATTGCTGCAGAAGCACCTTGGGCCATCTCATATATGGATGGCTCAGCGTTTTGCACATGAATCTGAGATGCGAAGTTGGGCAGGACAGGTACCTTAAAATCTAGACCCAGAACTTCCTTCAGGTCACCATTTTGAAACTTCTCCAAATCTTTAGGATTCTTGCTAACTGAAATCGATTTGAGCTCCGCTGCGACCTTACTATTAGTATTACTTTGTTGTGCATTTTGCGGTTCTACTTTCATAGTAGGACACACTAATTTGTCATCAACAACTCGCACAATGGACATTACACACGTGTTCTCTTGACCCCCATTATCTGGGGCACATATAAAGCCACAATGGCAGTTGATATCGTATTCAGTGTACTCAGAGAGAACCCGTTCTATTTTCCTCTTCTCTTCTTCAGTAGGCTTTGCTTTCGACTCCTTAGTATCGCCGTTTCCGATTTCATACCTCCTCCTATAGTCACTCCCCCTTCCTCCTGCAGCAAGCTGCTTAACACTTACCAAGTTGGATAGCGTGGTTTTTAAGTACCCATCTCTGAAAAGCTTACAGGTGACGCTATCGAGCTGCGACTCAGGTAAATCCACCCCCACAGTTCTCGCGTCGTGAACACGCCCAGTTACCACAACATCTCTGGAGCTTACCGAAATTTCATTGGGAGGTTTTGTAGACAGCTTCCCAATATACCCCAGAGGAAACTGTAGTCTAGGCGTCTGGACAAGAGTCCCCCCCACCCTGGGAAAGCTGGCACCTTCCGGGAGCGGTGTACATTTTCCATTTTTGTCTTTCATATGAAGCTTGTACTGCTTGTCAGCATTGTCGTCCTCAATAGAAGCAGCCCCCGCAGAACATACGCTGGCCGTTGGCACAACTTTACTACAATTGTCATCGCTGTAAATTACACCATGCCCATAGTAAATAATTGACCCATTACTAGCCAAAAGCTCATCACAGGCAGGTATGGTGAGATTATATGAATGTGCAAAAAACTTTAGCTGGTCTCCTTCTACCACTTTTACGTGAGTGTCGGTAAACTCGTATCCCTCTCTCTCAGAAAATAAATCTTCAGGATACATCCTGACTTTCACAGGCTTTGCAGCGGTGTCTAAGGGACAAAAATTTATTGTGCCTTCAACTGTTATTTCTATCTTCTTTTTTTCATCATCAATTTTGTGACCTGAATTCACCCAATACATAGCAGGCCTGGTACTATCGGCACCCTTTGGCATTACCGGCACAACAATCTCTTGCTGGGAAAGAGTGCCAGTGCTAGGTCCAATACACTTGCCCCCGCTGCAGCTAGAAAGCAGCACTATAGATATTGCAAGCAATAACCTAAACATCTATCACTCCACTTAAAAACTCGCTGGCGGTTCGCCTGGAGGAATAATAACAGGACGACGCCCTCGACCATCACCACCAGACTCGCGGAAAGATCCTCGCATTGAACCCATGAGCGAGCCTTCGTCACGTCCGGCGCCTGGACCCCTACTAAAGAGCTCAGACTGTCTTCTATGATGCTCAAGCATCTGTCCCGTAGACTTATCCATACCAACAACACTCAACAATGATTGCGCCGCTGTGCTGCCCACTTCGGAGAGGTTAGTGAACGCTCCAAACATTATGCTACACATTTCCCCACTATTGAGAACAAAGTCCCTAGCCGCATGAACTAACGCGAGGAATATTAAGATATTCGCCATCGGTCCAGGCAGACCCAAAACCACATTCTCCCCGGTGTTATACAATTCTCTTATAGTGTCACTTATCGGTACAGTTGGTATTACCCCTATAGGTAACGGAAAGCTTAACAAGCATACAGTAGTGACCTTCAGATCCGCCTTAAAAACGCAAGCATCACAAACCTCAAAATTCAGCATTGCGTATATCACGTCATTAATCGCAGTTACTAGCAGCGCAATACATGTAAAAATCACCACGGGCTGCATTGCAGTCTGCAGTAAGATTTTAATCCACATGTCAAAGATGTTCTTGGTACGCCTGAACAAAATGCATACCAAGAAGTACGGCGCAATACACAATAACAACGCAATCGTCATAATTGATATGAGATAAATGACAATCGCTTGGAAGAGAAACTGCACCAAAACCACCAGACCCCAAAAAATAAGTACCACCGACAACCATCCTATAGGACCCGCAAATATGAGTGCCAACAACTGTATCCACGTTTGTGAAATGCTAAACCTGTAAAGGATGTTGTCCATAAATTCAAAGTTTGCCCCTTTTCCCCCGGTCATAGCGTCTATTAAGAACTTTGGAGCATTTATAAAGAGATTTAGCAGGTGGTCATTAAAGAATGTCCAACTATCAGGACGCAACACAAACATTACGACAATAACCTTAAAGACTATTATCACGAGTTGGTAGATAGAAGCCTTGGAAAAGCCCAGAATGAAGTACAGCGCGCTAACTATAACGTATAAAACCAGCAGGGCGTTGACCATCCTCATAAAGGCCCCGCTTTTGCTTATGCTCTGATAAAGTTTCTTCACCACGCTGTCGTCATTATTGCTTCCGTATAGCGCCTTTCGTACCTTGCCTTCCGTCCAATCTGTTATGTGACTAAACACCTTTGGTGGAATTTTTGAAATTCTGAATCGTATTTCATAAAACCCCACATTATTGTCATAGCCATCACCATTGTCTTTCACCCCTATGTACAAATGTCCCTTCTGATGCTTGTCGTCTATATCTGTTACACCTCTCTCCAAAAATTTTATCTCCTCAGCACCTTCAAAGCCCTCAACACCCCTCAGTGGAACTTCAGAAAACTTGTAGTACAAACTAGACCCAACATGGGCACTACAATCCTTTTTTATGCTAATGCTATAGCGCCCCACTATAGGGCGTCCTCCAGTCAAATGAAAAATCTTATCCTCTCCTTCAAGATTCAGAATGAGATTTATATCACTGACACTATCTGCCCCTACGTACTCGTAAGGAGTGTCCAGCCGCAGATATTTCGGCGGCCTATCAGAAGGGATGCTGATATCATACTCTCTCTTCTCATCCCGAATCTTTTGGTACTGCAAGCCCATCTTGGAGGAAATATCATTAGGCACTTCTGCTGTGTCAACCAAACTGGGACCATCTAATCTAACATGCGGCTTTTCCTTAAAATTCTCTTTTTGCAGGGTTACAAACGGGATTTCGTTGCTTTCTTCTTTTCTAGTAACCAGGTGCACCCCTTGACATTTTGCACCTTCATAGATTGTTGTCACCGCTTTTGTACCATCAGCAGGACATAACTTATCACAGAGAATGTTGAGTGACTGCTCATCCAGTATATTCTTTAAACCCTCTCTAAGTTTGCGAGTTTTGGAACGTAAACTGGCTAACGTCTCCTCTCTCTTTTTTTGCGCGTCATCAACTTGACTTTCATTAGACACTTGTGAGCCTGCTTTCTCTTGCAGCTCCTCCCGAGTCCAGCACAAACCTTCATCAAGGGCCCTGCCATCCTGCTGAATTAAATTACTATACAACCTTTCGGGAACTCTTATCTTACCATTTTCTCCCACATCATCTGCCCCTGTACGCAATAACACTGGCACAACGTCATCTACGATAAACGGAATACCACCTCCTTTTGTCTTAACATACCAACTGTTTGTAAAGCCGCCCTTGGCTGCAGCTAGCTTATGGCTATAGTAGACAGAGTGGGTCTGCCCTATATGGTTGGACAGACAATTATCCACATCCGTCACCCTTATATCTTCATGCTGATTTCTGCATATTGTTTCATCGATGACAAACTGCTTGATGGGATCTAAGGTAAATGTAAGTGTCTCTCCCTTGGATATCTTGTCTGGATAAGAAATCTTCACATCATACTTACTCTTGTATGTTCTGCCGTCACTTCCTGATTTAAGAGGGGCACTATCGGGCACATCAAGTATTTTTCCATTAACCTCAGATTTATCACAGAAATTTAGGCCATGGTGTTCTACACTAAGCTTGATCCCCTTTCCTTCTACAGGAAAATCAATCTTGGTCCACGCTTGAACACCGCCATCGGAGTCTTTTGATGGATTCGCATGTACTACACTTCGAACTTCATCGCTGTACATATCTGCTTGGGACATGCATCCGTGGTAGCCGCACCCCGCCAGGAACATTAAAAATACTATTGGAACTATCCTTGGCACCGCCCAAGCTCCCCCATCAAAAAGAATCTCGCCTCAAACAGGCTTACCCCGGTAGACAACACGAACTAGGCCAATCCCTGAAAAAATGGACCAAGCGTCTAGCCACCTAATCCACAACCCGCAATGGAGAGAGCCCAGCACTCATCCCCCTATTCGCCACCCGAACCTGGAGACCTCCTGCCGGAACTTCCGCCAGAAACCTTATCCCCCCCTTCGGAGCCACCACCCTTCATGGCATCTCCCATCCTGCCACCAAGATCAGAAACTTTAGCAGTAGCTTGCGACCTCAGAGAAGATGCCAATCCAGCAGCTCTATGCGCCATAGCCCGCGGATTCATACCTCCACTTCCTATACCTCCGGCCCTTGGATCACCCGCAAGCTCCCCAGCTATGTAAGAAATGGAACTCAGAAAGTGGTAGAACAAAAAGCCTACCAAAACAAACACCCCTAGCCTTGTCCATATCTGAGCAGTGGCTTGCATCTTAAACTCTGGCTCCCCAACAGAAATACCCAAAAATAGCGGACGACTGTGAAACTGTACTGAGTCAAACATACACGCCAGGTTGTCTCTCCTCTTGTCACAATCGCAATCCTCTTTGAGCTCAAACCATATCTTGGGTTTTACCATTTGATTAACAGCTGCAACACTGGCACCTTGCCGTACCACCTGGTCAGTTACTCGCACCGTTCCAGGCGTGCCTCTCTTGAATTTTAAATCCCCAAAATATATCTGATCGAAAACCGTAAACATTAACGAGAGAAACGCAAACAAGATCACCGGGTAGAGCGCATATGTCATCAGCTGCCTAGTCCACCCATCAAAAAACCCTTTTGTTGCCTGAAATAGACACATGGGAATCATCAGCGGCGATATGATAGTGAGCACGGTTAGAGCTATAAATGACAGCAGGAACACATACACCGTCCATATGACAGTCAACACCAACATCAAAACAGCGAAAAGCGCCACCAAACATATTATTACTTTCGCATTGATGAGCACCGCAGCTATCAACAGGCCGGCACTGAGCAGGACGTTGAGAACAACACCCGTGCCCGTACCTCCAGTTAGCTGGCTTCCCAGATAAAACATTACGCGACAATCCAGCCTATCCCAGGGCATCAGGTACAGAAACTCTTTTTCATAGTCGCCTGATTGAAAGTCGCAGATGCCGTTATCACCTCCTGCCTGCAGCACTATGTTTGAAAGACCAATCGATAGTTTGGTCAGATACTCATAAGCATTTGACATCGCGGAGCCTTGGGTGAAGTATACGACCAGAGCAAACTTTATAGCTGTCATGTACAGCTCTGAAGCATTCTGCACACCTCCCAAAACTGCCTTTATGGAGAACAAGATCAGTGCAAGAATCAAAGCAGCCATAACAGTGCTCTTAAGCTTGTTTTGCGCAACCTTCAGAAAACCAATGTTTGTGCCAGTGGTCCTTTGCTGACGACACGCCTCAGGAGGATCCAGTAAGTTCTTCAACGAATCTACTACACACCCAACTATCACGGAGGTTACTGGAAAAACTGACCGCGAGTGCAACCCCGCAACACCTTTACACACTTCAGAGACATAACAGCTGTAACAAGCGCTGTTGTCATACTTATCAATCTCACTAGGATTCAAGCCATGGCTCGTAGACTCCATTCTCCTCCCACCCTTCATGGGCTTAGAATCAGCACACATAGGTACCGGAGGCGAGTTTGGCCGCAACTGGCATCCTATTTCTGGCTGCAACAACAGCGGCACACCAGAAAGCTTAACTGCATCCACGCATAGTCTTGCCCCCCTTTCAACAGCTCTGTACGTTGCATCAAAGAGTGTTATCTCCTGGCCAGCAACCATTGCACCGCATTTTACGTATTTATCCGCCTTACTTGAATAGAAAGCGCCAGAAACCGACAGCTTCGTTCTGTGCATTTCAGGGCTGCCAAAGGTGGATTCACGGGGATATCCACTATAATCCTTTAACAGCTCAGTGTACGATCTCTGATAAAAAGACAGTGCGAATAAAGTGAAGGGGGCAACCGCCAGGTCACTTAACGGATAGCGATAGCAAACTTCTATAACTTCTGAGCTTGAAACCCTATTCTTCGGCCAAGCATACTTGCTCTCGCTTTTAAACTTTTGGTTTGAACAAAGCGGCTCAGAACGTCTAGCATCCTCTAAACTCAGTTTTCCTACAGCAGAAGAACCTTGCACCAAACAATTATAATAGTCCTCCATGTTAGCAAATTCCTTGTTACAATTCTCTGAGAGGTACTGTGTTTTCACTGCATCATTGCCTCCTCTGGGACTAACAGGATTTTCACACGTACTGTATTCCAAATCACTACTCCCTGAGCCCTGCTTCTCTTTCTTGCGCAAAACCGGGTGGCGAACAAAACTCCAGTTGCACAGATAATAGGGAGCCGCTGCTGTGATACCCGCAGACACCGCAGTCATGCCGCCAAAGATTAATGCCCGAGATACCCAGATCGTTACCGCATTGGGAAATTGCTGCATTATCATCCCTGCCAGCGTCATGCCCAATCCGGCACCTATGCTTCCGCCGCCAAAATCATTTGCCATTCCCACCGCTGCACAACGGGGATTGGTGGCTTCCGAATGTCTATAATGTACCAAATGCTCATCATCAGCACCCGTAGGACCGGTCTTCTGCGCAACCTCTGCTAGAGACGCTAGTGGAATTGATATTACGAACAGAATTAAGAGCGGAATTGCTTTGAGCACTCTATGCATTTTTTATCCTTTGATGGAAAATAGGCAACCACTTATTGGGGTCATGGCCTACCTCTTCAATAATTTCCCGAAGGATGACAACCGTCTCTGCCCTTCCAGAAAGAACATTAATGGTATCATCTAACCCTCTTAGGTCTATTCGCGCTACTACAGCGCTAATACCCTGCTTAACCAAAAAGAACCTGGTTCCGGGATCCGTATACTTGATAAGAGAATACTCACGCTCTGTAAGCATGAACACATCCCTGTACGCACTAGTAGCCTTTAAGTTTGGCAAGAAAATCTGCGTCGCCGTTTGCTGAACCAACGTATCACTAATCTGGCTCTTACTCGCATCCTCAACGCTTTGCGTCGCAAAAATAACGAAAGTGTTTAGCTTCCTCAAAACCTTCAGCCAATCCTTAATCCTGGGAGCAAAAACTGGATTATCTATCAACGCCCAGGCCTCGTCTAATACGATTATTGACGGCGTGCCGTCAAGAGAAATACTTATCTTGTGAAACAAATAGAGCAGTGTTGGGGCAAGAGCCACCGGATCTTTTAGCAAAGCCCCCATTTCAAACCCGAACACCCTGGATTTTGTGAAATCCAATACGTCCTCTTCATTGTCAAAGAGCGAAGCATGAGACCCCTCAGAGTGCCACATCATCATGCGGCTAGCCAGCGTATCCTCTCCACCTATGCCCAAAAAGGGCACCAGGTTCCGCAACATCCTATCTTCTCTCTTAAGCTTGAAATTTCCCTCTATCGCGTCGTCAATACGCAAAATGTCATCAGCAGTTAGCTTACTGGAAAGAGTAGTAGCCAAAACCTTGATCCACTCCATGAGAAACGTGCGATTGTCAGGAGTATCATCAAGGTGCAGCGGATTTAGCCCAGTAGCACCCCTAGGTTCTATCACCGAGTAGACCCCATTTAGCGCCCTGATAAATATCTCCGCACCGTTATCTTTGTCAAAAAAGAACATGCGAGGCGAGAACTTCATTGCCTGAACACACAAAAAGTTCATTAAAACAGTTTTTCCCGCACCCGTAGGTCCGATAATCGCAGTGTGCCCAACATCACGAATATGAAAACTAAAGAAGAACGGCGTCCCGGACGTGGTATCAAATACTGTTACCGCCTCTCCCCAATGATTGCCGAATTTTTTACCGCTAGGATAGTTATGCTGCGACGCAAATCCAGCCATATTAAGGGTGCTGATTACCGCTTTACGCACAACGTAGGAGAAATTTCCCGGCAACTGCGCCCAAAACGCTGGCTCTAAATTGACCTTTTCCCTAACTGGGTAGACTCCGCAGTTAGCCAATTCCGCTTCAACCAACGAAAGTGCATTCTCCAGATTCTTAGGAGTCTTTTCAATGCACACAACCGTTAAGTGATGCAAACCAAACGCTATCTTGCCACTGGTAGCATCATCCAACGCCTTAGATATCTCATAAATTTGTGATACAGCTTTATCGGAAGACTGTATCATTCTGTTTTGCTGGATCTGCATCTTGGTGATCGCAGCCTGCCTGTTGGTAAACTTAAACGACTGCGTTATTATAAACTCATATGGTAGCTGCAAAAACGCATCCAGCATCCCCGCTGAAGTGGTCTGCCCATACTCCTTAAGGCTTATCAACCCAGCATATTTCGATTCGTCATGCCCCACAACCTGCACAACCTTGTTCCCGAAGTAAAGCCGATGCATTGGAAGATGCTCTGATATGTCGCCAAGAGTAACGGCAACATTATGCACAGTGCCGCAGTTTACTATCTGCAACAGAAATTCCATTATCTCTGAAAAGTTCCCAGTAGGCGTTTGCCGAATCCCAAGCTCTCGAGGCGCATAATTACGCAAACTGGTTACGACCCTGTTCGTAACCTCTTCTAGATCCTCATAAGCAGCCCTCATATCATTCTTCCACCCTTCAGTGGCTGCTTTTTTATTTATCTTTTTCAGGATGTTCACGAACAGCTCAGTACTTTTCTTACTGCCCTCTCTGACTATAGTAATGTACAGCTCGTTGACAAACGACTGCTTGGTCATATGGCGCTCGCGCCATTGCATATTTACTGCGTTAGCAAAAGGATTTGAAAACTGCTTGCTAGCAAAGCCCTCGGTGAAGGCATTCCTTCTGCGTCTTATTATATGAAAATATAGACCAAAGCTCGACGAAGACATACTCCTAAGAGTCTGATTCCTTATAGAGTTCTGAATGGTCAAATCCTCATCATCAGCAGTCTCAAACGCAAAGCCTGAGAGTTTGATTACCTTGAGGAGGGCGCCGTCCTTAGTGATGAGGGTTGTGCTGTTCCAGTGTCCTTTATAGGGGAGGAAGTGCGACTCATGGCACTCCCGATCAACAATCTTACGCTTCTTTGTCGTGGCAGCGTCCCCTAGTTTCAGCATCTACATCACGTAATATGAATTAGCATTATGGTAAAAGCGATTTAGGCACCTATTGCATTTCTGCATTTTTATCACAAATAAATCCAGGAATAACGGGTCCTTGGACGAAGCTGCGAAACCTATCCCATGAATAGCGGGAGCAAGAATAAAGAGAACCCTGAAGTCATTGCTGTACATGAAAATCATGACCGAAACCATGAAATTCATTATGGCAAAAGTGTAGCTCACCCCAAAAAGCATCGTGGGACGCGTAAGACCTTTGAACAACTGATCTGCTTTTACGCTACCAGACATGATTACTGACTCAATACAGGCACATGCAATATGCGAGAGAATCTAACAACAAAAGGTTATCAAACTTTTAATTCGCTAAAAAATATAGACCTGACTACAAAACACCTTCATCTTCTAATCCTTGAAGAACAAAATCCCAGTTCAGCAGGTATTCAAGAAAGACATCTATATACCTCTTTCTTACATTAAGGTAATCCAAATAGTACGCGTGCTCCCAAACATCAACCACAGCCAACGCCCGCTGACCTGCCGTAAGCAATGGAGAATCGGCGTTCGCGGTGCTGACTACTTTTAATTTCTTATCCTCTAGATCGTAAACAAGCCAAGCCCATCCACTACCAAATTGACCAAGCCCCGTTGCAGAAAACGCGCTCTTAAACTCCTCTACTCCCCCAAAGCTACTTTCTATAATCCCAAGTAACTTCTTTGGCGGATTGCCCCCACCACCACACTTCATAGACTTCCAGTAAAAATCGTGGTTCCATATCTGGGCGGCATTGTTGAATATGGCTTTGCCAGCATTTCCTGTGCTGTGAGACTTGACCACTATATCCGGAAGACTATCATTGCTGAGACCCTCAAACTCCGTCCCTGCAACCAACTTATTTAGCACATCTACGTAAGTCTTATGATGCCCGTTGTAGTGACGGTCCAACAAACGAGCCGAAATATGTGGTTCCAATCCGTCATATGGAAGACGAGATAATTCAAACATGTCTACTCTCTCATAATGCAAACTCTAGTCTATACCAATTTAAATGTCCCAGTTCAATAACTAGGCCTAAAAAGTTAACCTATTTTTACTGGGGCATACTGATCACACAACCCCGCCACACTACACGCAGTAGTAACCTTACACCTATTGGTCAAAAAATATATTCACATGAACACCAATGCAATCGATGCTTGAAAAGCCGTATGCAATATTGGACCAACGACTTGATTTCTCTCCATTTTCTGTGCACAATTGCACAAATTTCTTCCTAACACCCTGCAAAAAATGTAGCATGTAGTTCGCGTTTCTGCCGCCGTCGGTATGGAAGGGTCTGCAATACTGTTCGTTGTGTTTTTTTCGTAACATTATGGGAAAGGACTTATCTAGGTTGCTTAAGCAGCACAGAAAGAGTGTACGTGTGTTCCTCAGAAGCAAAAAAGATCGTTTTTTATCCCTGGTCTCCCTATCAGCACTGGGTGTCTCAGTTGGTATGCTACTGTTGGTACTGTGTAGCATCGTGAACAATGGGTATAAAGCCCTCACCGTGGCAAAAGTACTCCTACACTTTGAAGACATTGGAAGCATAAGAGCAGACGTCGAACATATAAGAGAAGACTGCATCAGGAGCATAAATAACGCACTGCATAAGGTCTTGGAAAATCACATAGACTTGAGTAACCCAGCGACCAAGCGTCTGGTATACAGTGTAGTGAGCGAGACGGCACATTATGATTTGGCATCCTATGTGCAAAGAGGAAATAGGGCACCATCTGCGGAGCTATGGCTCAACATTTCAACGGACTTTTTGAACAGCACAAACAAAGATCTATTGTACGGAACTGTATTGGAAACTCTACGCAAACAAAACCGTTTGAAGAAGTCTTTCTTCAATAGCGCCCTGTTTTCTCACTCTCACTCCAAAGTGCCAGAAAATGCTGGAATACTTGGTTCACTTATAGGATCACTTTTGACTATAGCAGTATGTTTGGCTATAGCCATCCCCATTGGTGTAATGACCGGCATTTATATGCAAGAACTTCTGAAAAGCAGCAAAATAGCGTCAATAGTGGAGATTAGCATAAACAATCTATCCTCGGTTCCCTCGATAATATTTGGAGTCTTAGGACTGGTAGTATATCTCAACATCTTCGGAGTACCCCGGTCTTCTTCTCTTGCCGGAGGAATGACGCTGTCGATAATGATGCTGCCATACCTCATTATAACAACCCGTCAGGCACTGGCAGCCGTTCCTGCCTCGGTAAAACATGCTGCATTTTCGCTAGGTGCAACACAGATGCAGACTATTATGCACCACTCATTACCAATAGCTCTACCATCTTTGATCCAAGGCATCATGGTGAGCATTGCACGGATTATTGGTGAATCATCGCCCCTAATAATGGTGGGAATGGTCGCATTTGTTATCGATCTTCCGAAAACCTTTATGGATCCCGCCAGTGTTCTTCCTGTCCAGATTTACATATGGGCTAACAACTCAAGTGCAGAGTTTACTAAAATATCTGCAATAGCAATCCTAGCGTTACTTCTCATACTTTTTGTGCTCAACATAATAGCTCACCTTATTAAGAAGCGGCTCGACAACTTTTCCTTCTAGCTCCTACGCAAAGTCATCTCAATCTTCCCAGCAACTTCACAAATTTACGGAACACAACCATAGCACTCAGCTCATGCCTCTCACTGCTGAAGCCAGAACACAAAACAGAACAATGTTCCAGGAAAATAACACACCCTAGAACCGGAACAGTTTACGCTGTCATTCATGATTTTGCCCCAAACCAAAACACTTCACTACTTCATCGCACATAGATCCCAGGCTATAATGTATGGACTACAAGAAAAACGCAGAAAGAACCTACCCACATACAAGAAACTCGAAAGATGCACGTTAACACGTTGGCGCCGCAAAAAGGGCCCTTGTCTCTGGAACAACAACTTTCCTGGTAATGTGCCAAAAAATGGTTCAACGCGAAAAGGTGCGATGCATATGGGTAATCTTTCCCCATACTTCGACCATAGTTGCTGCACTGAATCCGACGAAATAAGTAAACATTATAGTGCTTTTGACACGGTTGAATAGGTTAAAGCCTTTCATAGGTAATTCACTAGTCATAAGCGTTGACACAAGACCAGGACCATGCAGTACAGCACAATCGCTCAGACAACTATAGTTCCGTGCTGTCCGCAAGCTATTATTAGATTAAATCCACATCCAATTGCTAAGAGCAACCTTCCCGGCATCTAGAGAAACAAGCATCAACAGAAAGCGCAACCACCTACCGGTAACTATCAGCCATACCACAATGACACTTGCAAGCTTTATTCCACGTGAATCCATCCTTCAGCGAAGACCCCAGCACGCACTGCTTAGCATCCGGATGACCTTGAGAAATTTTATAACCACCAACAGTCACATCCTTGCTCCGCTATGATTTATGATGCCTTGTGTGGCAAACCGGTAACATGCATCTGCTCTGTGACAACAAAACCTACATGTACGCCACAAACTCACGGAACTGCCTGCACATTACCAAATAGCGAAGAATGCATAGACCAATGCGTGTCGTCTCTATCTCCGCATCTTACGATATAAAAAACCTAAATGCCTAACGCCACCACAAGAGAACGCACTCAGCAGGATTCGAACCTGCGACCTCTACCTCCGGAGGGTAGCGCTCTATCCACTGAGCTATGAGTGCACAAACTTCTCTACACGCCGGCATTGACAGCCTGAGCATGACTTACATGCTGCGCTGCTCTCATAGCCTTGAGCTTCAAAAAGTCATCTTCAGCATGATAAGATGACCTAGCAAGCGGGCTTGCTGCCACCATGGTAAACCCCTTAGCATACGCCATACGCTTGTATTGCTCAAACTCCTCGGGAGTAACATAACGGTGCACGTCTATGTTATCCTTTGTGGGCTGCAGATATTGCCCAACAACTATAAAGTCCACACCCGCACACCTGAGGTCATCCATCACTTGATAGACCTCCTCCTTCTGCTCTCCCAGACCCACCATGAGACCCGACTTAGTGAATACACCCGGCGTCTTATCTTTAACTTGCCTGAGTAAATGGAGCGAGTTAAAGTACTTGGCCCTGGGCCTTACCTTAGCATACAACCTAGGCACCGTCTCCAGATTATGGTTATACACATCGGGACACGCCGAGGCTATAATGTCTACTGCCCCTGGCTTACCCTGAAAATCCGGGGTAAGTATCTCTATTGTAACTGCAGGATCACGCTTCCTTATCTCACGTACGCACTTCGCAAAGTGGCTCGCCCCTCCATCAGGAAGATCATCCCTATCCACCGAAGTGATCACCACGTGCTTCAAGCCCAATTTACCGACCGCAGCCCCCACCCTTTCAGGCTCACCAAGATCAAGCGCTTTAGGTACTCCAAGCTTAACATTGCAGAACGCACAGGCCCTGGTACACACGGCCCCCATAACCATTATCGTGGCATGCCGCTTGTTCCAGCACTCACCTATATTAGGACACGCGGCCTCCTCGCACACAGTATTGAGCTCGTGACGCTTGACTAGCCCTTTGACTTCATCAAACACCTGACCGCCTGGCATTCTCACCCTTAGCCAATCGGGCTTATTGTTCATAGCTACCAGTGATAAACTGAGAGAAGCGTAGTGAAAATTAAAATATCTGTCAACAACCTATAACTTCTCGTACCAGCGGGTATCCAGAAGCTTTCGCGCTACGATCCCCACGTATGCCCAAGGAAACGCACCACTCAACAAAACCCAGTCACAGCTCACACAAATGTGTTGCGCACGCCAAAGCACACAACAAGAAGTATTAAGTTTGCGTTTTGCGCTAGAAAATAGCTGCAAGATTGTTGACAATAAATAACCTAAGAAAGCGCATGAGACACTAAAAGTCAAATTACACCACCACTACGTCGCTATAAAGTTTGCCTTTGCCGCAGACTGTAACTATGTGAATTCCTACAAAGCAAGCTTGAGCCCCTTGTTTACCCCTAAGCCACAAGCATCAGGAGTCCACACAGTGCAAAGCTGGCACGTCCCAGCAGTCAGATTTAAATGCTGCGCCACACTACTTAAAATAAAAATGCCGCCCTTCTTACCAATGCACGGAGCTATGCTTTCCTTTTGTATCACCAGCTGCAGCACGTTACCATCACACAAAAAAACCACCTAAGCTGAATGCTGCTGGAGGACATTTCTTCGAATATAAATGTGCTTTTCACGGCCCCTCAGGCCTTCTACTACTAACTCAAGCTGCTGCCGATTCCGGATAGGAAAGGATTATACGCTGGCTCGCGACAACGATGAGGAAACGCCATGCTCTTTTCACCAACGTCTTTCGGCACACTAAAATCTCGCCACGATGTTGGCTTGGCAATCTACCTACCACTGCTAAGCTGCTCACTAACTACTTGGCTTTGTACCACGGTAGTCACTGATGCCCGTTCCATCGCAGTGTCAGGAGATTGCCGCTGCATTCTTATCGCTTGTTCTATACAGGTGCCGTTGTATGTATAAGTAAGTCGAGTCGCGTCGCAAGTCATAATACCGGCCCGCACTCCAAAAAATGTGTCTGCCTCTGTAGAGCGCTCTGACCTTTCTTCTCGTACCCTATTGTGCTCCAAACGGATATGTAACTGTTGGTGAAAGTCTTGCTGTACAGCATTGTGATGTTGCTGATGATCGGCTGCGACATCATGGGCAGGAGCACGCTCATGGGCATTTTTATGTGCATGTAAGTTGCGAGCAGCTAACCCCCGCCCCTGTTGTATATCAGCCCCCGCAACAAAGGATGCTGTATTCTTGTATACAGCATAAAAAACATTGGCTACCTCACTTACTATAGCCCTCACTATCCTGTTGAACACGCTTAAAAGGGCATTGGAAACATAATCATCCATCCTGTTTGGAGCAGAATGGAACGCCATATACTCCGGTAGCGCCACTCCTTGTAGCTTGGCTGCCCACAATGCAGAACTTACCGCTGTTTGCGCTGTTATTAGTGAAAGAGAAATCTGCGATGTTAGTTGATACATGGGAGCGGGCACTATATCGGCACTGATGCCACCCATCTCCTTTGCCATACCACCAAAATTGACATTGCCAATGTTAAACATACGCCCCATTGACACGGAAAAGTTGATGCTGCTCCCCAACGCCTCCCCTGGGGATGTATAAGAAACTGCGGCCAGTCTACTACCAAGTAATAACATAAAAAATTGCTCTAGCCCGCCAACAGACCTGGCATTCATCAGCTGAGTTCTTAGCTGCATTAGGAGGTTTATCCTATCTTGCAGCACTTTACGCATTTCGGGATCTTGCTCATTCTCCAAAGCCTTTCTCAGCTCCATTATTTGTCCGTCGATAAGATCCAGCAAGCTACGTGTTTTCGAACCCAAAAGCAGCTTCTTCAAAATATCGATCATAGCTTCTAGGAGCAACTTCTTCTTACGCAGCTCTCTAGAAGTGTAGCTTCTGTAGCTCCCCTCAGCTTTTCCTGGAGCAATGAGCTTTTCGTAGTATTCGACAAAAAATTGCAACATGCGTCTGAGAAACGATTTACGCAGCTCCGTGCCGTCTTTTGACACAAACAGCTCATCTTGCTGCACCAAATCTTTGACCCGTACTGCTTCTTTGCCCTCTGTTAGCTCATACGAGCCTTCATCGAGATTCGGCTGCGGGGCGTTTTGCGCATTAAACTCCGCAAATTCCCTAGCAAGCTCTTTTATGAACTCTTCGGCCTGAAGATCTTCCAACCTTACCTTGGCGTGCGCTCTGAAATCAGAGCTTTCGCTGTTGTTAGCGTTATTATCTGGAAGATCCATAGCCTCTTTAGGCATATTTAGTACCAAACCCCACAGTAATTAGACAGAACAAAGGTTACATTGTAAATGTGTCCGGTAAAAAAATTCTGTATTCGGCTCTGAACACCCAACCTAGCGTACTTCAGCATACTTGAACTAAAATAACACCTATCCTACCCAACAATAAATGCAACATAAAAAACTCGGAGCACTTGCCAACTACTATCGTCTCGCCAGTACACAATGCATTGAAACCCATACCATTTGGCTTTTTGTCATCAGAAGAATACATATGCTTCCACAAGGCAGCAGCATATGTCGTACAAAATCTCTTTACTTAGGCTTCACAATACAAAAATACTCATTGCGCTTCTTTTCTGCGTCCAATATACAACCAACCGCACCACATTAAGTTGTGCAGCTGTTGCGGCTTTTGAACGCTACTACCTAATCACTCCTTCAACACCTGTTGCCAACATCCATAACCAAATACTCTACGCGAACCGTATTCGTCAGTGGAGAAAGCATTTGTCGCGCCTAACAGAGAAGCACAAAACACGCGACAGCAATGCATCAGCGTTTACCGACTTCAACCCCCTTAAGGGATGCTCAAAACCCGCTGCAGATAGTAATCTCGTTAAAGGACTTACTAGGCTGGGCCACGCTGTCATATTACAACCTTTACCCTTGGCCGAACATGATACAGAGCTTTAGGCAAAATAGCAGAACTTTTTTTGGGCATCATAAGAAAACCCTCTACTATCCCCGCAAATTTGTTGACGAAAGTTTTATAGTCAAAAACCCGCTCCTGCATTACCACTATTGCAGCAAAATTAGCGATCAGTCCTCCGACGCAACAAACTTTAATATTACTTCTCCTTGCGCAACGCTTTTACCAGGCTCAAGGAAAACCTCCTCAACTTCCGCTTCTATTTCCGAACAAATCAGATTTTCCATTTTCATGGCTTCTATAACCAGTACAGGCTGCCCTACAGCAACTTTATCCCCCTTCTTCACATAGATATCCACTATCATGCCGGCAATGGGAGAAATTATTGAATCCAAAGACACAGACTCATCCTGCGGCTCGGGCATAAACTCCATGAACTTATCAACCCGCTCTTCGTATACCGTACACATCGCATCCACCGCCAAATATCTCAGACGGTACCTACTAGCACATCTGCCAACTTTAATGCAGTGATGTTCATCCCCTATACAAATATCTAACACCTTGTAATCACCGGTCCAGGAGCCCTGCAAAACAGCAAAACCGTCCTGCTCATCTAAGGACGCAAACACCCGCCCTTCCGAACACCTTGCGTTCATAACATACTTCATATCCCCAACGCGAGCACATATCCTCCCGCTAGGAGTATAATCCCCTCCATAATCCCTTGCTTCACTCTCAAGGTATATATACACAAGTGCCAAAGAGAGTATCTTTCCCGCTTCTGGGGTTAGGGGGTCACCCTTGAAACCCGACGCGTAAAACTCTGGGATAAAACCCGTATTAGTATCCCCAGCAACAAACACCGGGTGGCAGAACAAGGAAAGTAAGAAATCTATGTTATTGACCACCCCTTCAATATTGAAGCATGATAGCGACTTTTTCATCGCTTCTATAGCTTCTATCCTAGTTTCTGCATGGGTAGAAACTTTAGCGATCATTGGATCGTAAAACATGCTCACGAAAGAGCCTTCAGTAACTCCGCTATCTATTCTCAAATTCGTGTTGGCAGGGGGCTCGCTATAGTGAGATATACGACCACTAGATGGCAAAAAGCCCTTTCTTGGATCCTCAGCATAAACTCGAGCCTCAATAGCTGCACCCATGAAGCTCACATCTTCTTGTGACAAAGAGATCGCCTCACCATCGGCGATTTTAATCATCTGTTCTACCAGGTCTATCCCCGTCACAAGCTCAGTAACCGGATGCTCTACCTGCAATCTGGTGTTCATCTCAAGAAAGAAAAACTCTCTGTCTGCGTTAACAATAAACTCCACCGTTCCAGCAGAACAGTAGTTCACCCTCTTGGCCAAACTCACACACTGCGCGTACATCGCGCTTCTCGTTTTTCCATCTAAAAACGGACTTGGAGTTTCCTCCAGTACCTTTTGGTTATTTCTCTGTATCGAGCACTCCCTTTCCCCCAAACAGATCACGTTACCGTGTTTATCGGCCAGTATCTGAATTTCTATGTGCCGAGGAAATTCTATATACTTCTCGATGAATATCCTGCTATCACTAAAGCTCTTGGAAGCCTCGTTGGTCGCGGAAGAAAACGCTTGATCTAGGTCTTTCTCGTGCCTTACCACACGCATTCCCTTACCACCGCCACCCGCCGCTGCTTTAATCATCACCGGAAAGCCTAAAGACCTGCTTATCTCCTTGGCCTCATCCACAGAACCGATGACACCCATAAATCCGGGAACAACGGCAACTCCGGCGTCCTTGGCTATCTTCTTAGAGACAACTTTATCCGCCATCATACGCATGGAAGACGGTACAGGACCTATAAATCCTATGCCATGCTCTGCCAGCTTTTCGGGGAAATCAGCATTTTCCGAGAGAAACCCATAGCCCGGATGCACAGCGTCCACACCCGCGCTAACTGCAACGCTGCAAATTTTATCTATATTTAGATAACTTTGGCTTGCCTGACTGGGCCCAACATGCACTTTTTCGTCCATGCATTGGGTGTGTAAAGCCCCTATATCAGCATCCGAATAGATACCAACGCATTTTATTCCCATCTTGTGAGCGGTTCGCGCTATCCTGCACGCAATTTCCCCCCTATTCGCAATAAGTATCCTTTTTATCATGTGGCCAACAGATAAATCTAAACCTTAATGCTGCTCAACTTCCTAACCAGCAGCTCAACTAGACAACCCGATTCTACCTTTGCACCCTCACACTGCAAACAATATTTTTTGCAGCCTAGTTTAAGATACAATAAGCGCCTCTTTTGCTGGCTTATATACAACTTATACTCAACCAACATTTATGAGAGAATCACCTGTCATTGCACACTAACGTAGATATGCCATATGATATCTGCTTTATATCACCTTACATAATCCCGGCCCACACGGAGAAAAAACGGGGCAACTGGTACACAAGGACCATTTGACCCCTGGAAAAACATTTATTGAACGTGCTAACAACGCGCCAAAATCCTATACTATGGAATGGCATCAAGCTTCGCGAAACAGTTAGACGGATATTAGAAAAACATGTCAACCGTTCACAGGATACTCATAGAAGAAACAAGTGCAAGACAACGGCTGGATTCAGTAATATCGCGAACACTAGGCCTGTCACGCAACAGAGTGCAGCACCTGGTCGTCGCAGGCTTAGTAACGCGCGCGGGAACGCCTTTGACCAGTAATAGCCACATAACACAAACGGGCGAGACGTACGAAGTACGATTACCACCCGTGGCCACAGACAGCACAATGGAACCCAACTATGACTTAGCTCTGGCAATAGTGTTTGAAGACGATCACATAATGGTGCTGAATAAGGCTCCAGGCACCGTAGTTCACCCTGGAAATAACACCGGAAACAACACTATTTCCCATGCCCTAATAGCACACTGCGGTGACAATATACGGTCTGTAGGCAGCGATAAAAGGCCGGGCATTGTTCAGAGGTTGGACAAGGATACCAGTGGTCTCATGGTTGTGGCGAAAACCGCTGATGCTTATTACTTTTTGTCGCAAGCACTTGCAGAAAAAAAATTTGTAAAGGAATACACAGCCCTATTGTGGGGAGTGCCCCGAACTATGAATGGCGTGGTGAATGCCAACATCCGCAAAAATCCTATAGCAAGAGACATGATGGAAGTCTCGAAATTTGGCGGGAAACCTGCATGTACAGAATACATCGTAGAAAGAACCTTTGGAGACATTGCCAGTCAAGTCCGCTGCATACTACACACCGGACGGACACACCAGATCAGGGTTCACATGAGCTACATAGGACATTCGATAATCGGAGATCAAAAGTACGGTAAAAACGATCGGAAGAGCTCCCGCTGCGGAATACCGGAAGTACGCAACTTTAAAAGACAAGCACTACACGCCAGCACACTAAAATTTCAACACCCTAATACAAAGAAGCAGCTATCTTTCTCTTCTGCTCCCAGTGTGGACATAGCCCACATTATCGAGGTACTGCAAACCCACCAGGACGCGAACGCAACCAAACCCTGATGAACGGCATCCCCCGCGAACGCCGGAAACTATAGGGAACCACACTGCTTTGATTTTCCAGCCGCGATAGCAGCCTTGATTTTTCTCTTTATCTTCTGAGCTTCCTCTGTCAACTTTCTAGAAGCAGTGTTCAACAAATAGAGGTCCAATCCCCCTTTATAGTCGATAGTGCGAAGCGTGCGACTCGCCACTTTTACTCTAAACTTTCTCCCAAGGACTTCGCTAACCAAAGTAACGTTATGCAGATTTACAAGGTAACTTCTCTTAGTCTTCCTGTTGGAGTGGGAAACATTGTTACCAAATGACTTCGAAGTCCCCGTAATATCACAAACCCTACTCACCAAAACCCCCGTGAAAAGCGCGCCGATCACACATTCTATCAAGATGATCAGAGTAGTCAATAACCTCTTATCTCTAAAACGCTGGTGCGGAAGGCAATCTGCCCACAGCGGTTGAACTGCTTCTACTTCACCTCTCAGGACAGCACAACTCTGTGACATCTCAGCAACAACTCACTAAAAACTTCCACGCAATGATAAAGAACTCAAATGTGCTGGTATTAGTGACAACGCTGATTAATCTCCAGATTCGCCTCACCATGAGCATCATTCTCACTCATGCGTCACCAAGCAATGTGAACCCCCTTTACAAGCTTGCGGCAACGTCAAGGGGGGTCAAATAAAATTAATGGGATCAACATCAATAACCACACGAACTGTTGGCAGTTTCTTGTATTTTTCGCGACATATAGACAGCAGTCCCCTGACCGCAGACATCTTTGGTACCTTTAGGAGAATTCTATACCTGTACATGTTGTTGACCAGGCTTATGGGCGCTGGAGCTGGCCCCCAAACTGTGACACTGTTAGAAAGATACCTTGCTATTTCGTGCGCAACATTAACGACCTTGTTCTCTTCCTTACCGGAAATTACTATCGAGACCAACCTTACATAAGGTGGCATGTCAGCGATTTTTCTCGATTTTAACTCTTCAGCGTAAAAGTCCTCCCGGTTGCTTGAAATGAGTGATTTTATTACCGAGCTTTCAGGGTCGTAAGTTTGTAGCACCACCTGTCCCTTTTCTTTATACCTACCTGACCTACCAGCAACCTGGTGTAGCAGTTGATATGTTTTCTCAGCAGCCCGAAGGTCGCTATTTCCCAAACCTAAATCTGCATCTACCACGCCGACCAAGGTCAATTTGGGAAAGTTATGCCCCTTAGCAATTATCTGGGTCCCGATAATGATGTCCACTTCGCCAGCAAGAATCAGCTCGATTACACGATTAGCTTCTTTGGTTCCGATATCGCTGCTGAGAATGGCAGTTCTCACGCCAGGTATTAGTTCTTCTATACCTTCGGCTATTCTCTCAATACCTACTCCGTAAGGGTTCATAGTACTGTCTTCTAGACACTCTGGACACTGCCGTAAAATAGCGCGGCTATGTCCGCAGTAGTGGCATATTAAAGACCCCAATATCCGGTGCTCTGTCAACCAAGTGCTACAATGCGGGCAATTTACTTTATATCCACATTTTTTACATAGCACTAATCTCGCATATCCCCGACGATTGAGGAATAGCATAGCCTGATGCCCCTTGGCTATAGTGGAGGATATTTTCTCGTATAGCTCCGTAGAGAGCCAGGCGTTTTTCAGCTCGGTGTTACGCATGTCCGCCACGATTATATCTGGCATCACCGCTTCACCAAACCTGCGCTGTAATACCACATGGTGGTACTTTCCTTGTTCTACGTTGTACATAGTCTCCAGTGCCGGGGTTGCTGTACACAACACCACCGGAATCTTCACTGCTTTAGCCAGAACAATAGCCATGTCCCTGGCGTTATAAACCATACCAGAATCTTGCTTATAGGATGATTCGTGCTCTTCATCCACTATGATCATCTTTAAATCTCTATACGGCAGAAACAGCGCGGATCGCGCTCCTACAATGATAGAAGCCGCTCCATAAGCGACTGCAAGCCAATTCTCACGTCGCTTCTTGGGCGTTAACCCGGAATGCCACTCTACGGGATTGTGCCCAGAAAAATGCTCGAAAACCCGCTTCATCAGCTGGGTAGCTAACACAATTTCCGGCAGAAGAATCAAAATTTGTGCTCCGGGACTTTTCAGAAGCAGCTTTCTTATCGCAGCACAGTAAACCTCTGTTTTACCGGATCCAGTTTTACCATCCAGTACCGTGATGTTAAACCCAGTAGATAACTCCAGGATTTTGGCACATGCCGTACTTTGCTCTTCAGAAAGCTGATGGTTTGAAGGCCTTTCCTCAGTGCTGCCACCACCCTGCAACCTTTCACGGGTCTTTGAAAGCAGCTTCGCCGATGGCATGCCACCTAGCACCATTTTGAGAACTGTTCCCATCGGGATTATGTTATAGCTGCTCATCCACTGGATAAAACCTATAAACTCTGCCCCGATAGGCGGAAGATCCAACCTATTTTGAATGTACTTCAGTTCAATCTCGAGCTCGACACTCTCTTGAAGCTGCATAACCAGGCCCACCGCCATTCTACTGCCGAACGGTACGCTTACATAATCCCCGACGGAAACGTTTGTATCGTCTCTTACTAGATAGTAGAACGCCCGATCCAAGGGGACCGGTAACACAACCTCAGCTATCATGGATACGCCATCCTTCCCTGATACAGAACCGTGCCTTAAAATTGGAAACACCACTCAATAAAAAGGGCAATACTTTTAAATGTACCCCGTCCTACCGCAACCAAAAAACCACGAAGTTATCTAGTGACAGTGCCACGAAATGACAGGAAACATCCACCTGGCAAAACGAGTCAAAAGTCACCTACGAAGGGCTTGATACAAATTCCCCGCAGTACTATACCAGAACCCCTACCTGTGCACACAGTAACTTTCCTCCTTATTCTCCGCTGGAGTCTGAAAGGAAGTAACCAATAATATCATTTGCTATCTTTATTGATATGTCAACTTCAGGGTTCTTACCTATTTTTTTACTGGCATTCACCAGCAAAAACTCTGGATGCATCTGAAGGAGCATATTGCCCCGAGCATCCTCCAACCCTTCGATGATCCCATCATCTGCCATTGCAGATACTCTATATCCAAGAGCTCGCAATCGCTCCATGTTTTCAACGCTGGTGTCCACTCCTTCCCTGTGCATATCAGGAACATAGAATCTAAGGGTGGCGTCTTCAGGATCGCGCACCCTTTCAACTATTTTTGCTAGAGCGCTGCCAGGAACAGCCTCCACCCTTAATAACGATGCACCAGGCTCCCTGGGATGATTAACAGAAGACAGGTGCGACTCCGCCATTTCCGAAGAGTTGAGGATGCTCTGCACCCTCTTGATACTGACACCTTGTGCATGCAAAACCCCCTGTAGCCCACCACAGATTGCAAGAAGTTTTAAATTAGGGCGATCTTTCATCACTCTCACTACTGCATCAGTAACCATCTGCCTATGCGGCCCGGGAGGCAATGGAGCACTGTTTATGTTGTAGTAGTTTCCGGGAATAAATATCCTGTCGATCTTATTCTTCAACAAAAACTCATTCAAATGTTTGTACAGGCTTGTGGAATCTATGTTGTTTCCGCCCAAAGACTTGGTAATAGCGTTGTAATCTATAATAACAACCTTCTTGGCCCCCAGCTTGAGAAGCACATTCCTAACGTCGACGGCAGTACGATATTCCCCTACGTAGGTGGACGACTTGGTGGACAATAACCCCACTATAGCTCCCTTCTTTGCAGCATGAACATCCGGCAGCACAAAGATAAAGACTGCAACTGATAAGAAAACCCCTCCCCTTAGGGCAATATTAAATCTAGACAACCACAAGCTTAACATATCTCTTCTCTTGCCCGTAACACCCGTTAAGTATCCTCTTCCGTGGCACAGGTCCACTATTTTTCGTCCAATAAAAACACCCTAGGTGAAAAATAAACCCCTTAGCCGCTGACGCAGCACAATACGGTCAATGTTTAAGTATTATCTTGCTTTGTGTAGCAACAATTCAAACAGCGACACTTCTGTGGGATGTTCCGAAACCAAAATTTCTTTCCAACCATAATCCCTAAGCACTTGTTTTGCCCTTGGGCTTATTGTATACGCCTTAATATGGCATAAATGTCCTTGCTGTTGATTGCTTGCAGCCAGCTCCATAAAAATTTCTGCGGTCCTTGTAGAGTAAAAAAGAATTCCAGATATACCCCCTGAGGATAGCAAGTGGGAGCACTTTGCACTGAGTCCGCTACTCTCATCAGTGCCATATAACACCACTTCTTCTAAACTCACATCAAGTTGCACGGCACTGCTGCACAGGGCATATGATGTGTGAGTCCCTCGCACGTAAAGAACCCTTGACCCACATGCCTCATGCTTCAAATATTGCAGTAGGTCAGATACTGTGCCACTTACTGTATCAACAGCCACAAACCCCAAATCTATGGCATGTTCTCTGCTGCTATCACCAACGGTAACCATCGGTATATCCCTTGCCTCAGTAACTCTTGCAAGACCTGTTATGCCGTGACGGCTTGTTGCTATCACTAGATCATACTCATGGATTTTAGGTATTGTAGTAGGATGGTATACAACTTCAAACATGGGCTCTATGAAAACCTCAAAACCCAAGGCAACGAGAACATTCTTAGACTTGATGGAATCAGCAACAGGTCGCGTCAATAGTAACATTACTGCTCTAATACTATCATAGATTAAAAAAGTCCCTATAGTTGGTCACAGAACGCCTGTTTCCGCACAGAAAACTACGCGAGCACCCCGCAGCATCCGCGACGCAACGCCTTGGAACCCATAGCACGAATCTTGACCCACTGGTGATCACAGACGCTTACACGCGTCATCGAGCCAACTTTTCACCTGCCCGTCCAGGCGAGAAGCAATAGACTCGTAAACAAAGCTGTGATAGCGATCTATAAATTCTCTCTCCTCATCGCTAAGCATATTACGCATGATCATCTTTTTGTCTATTGGAACGCAAGTAAGCTGCTGAAATTTACAAAAACCATCGCTTCCTCTTTCAACGTACATCAGGTTTTCAACCCTAATACCGTATGCACCTTGCTTGTAGTACCCAGGCTCATTGGATAGCACCATGCCCGGCAGCAGCCCCACCGTATTCCTGAGCGCAATAGCCTGCGGCCCCTCATGAACTGATAGGAAACTGCCCACTCCATGTCCTGTTGAGTGCCCGTAATCTAACCCTTCACGCCAGAGATGTTGGCGTGCCAAAACGTCTAAGGATCCCCCAGCGGTACCTTCAGGAAACACTGCTCTCGCCAACGATATAAAACCTTTTAATACCAGAGTGAAATTTGTCATTTCTTCTATCGTGGGAGATCCCACAGCAACTGTTCTGGTTATATCAGTCGTCCCATCACAATATTGCCCACCTGAATCCACCAAATACAGACCATCGGGTTCTATGACCTTGTTACTGCTCTCACTGGCCCGATAGTGAACAATGGCCCCATTCCCCCTGTAGCCAGAAATTGTTTCAAAACTCTCGCCCAAAAACATCTCTTGCTGACCACGAAACTCGCTCACCTTGTGCGAAGCATCAAGCTCAGTAACTGTTTCCCCACATGCAATCTTATTTTCCAACCAGTAGAGAAAGTTCACGATGGCCACGCCGTCTCTGATGTGCGCCTTTTTCATGCCGGCAATTTCTGTGGCGTTTTTCGTAGCCTTTGCTACAGAACACGGGCTTTCTCTCCCTATTGAGGACACTCTGTCTTTGATTTCACAAAATATCGACATCGGAATTGTCGCCTCATCCACTGCAAGGTTATTCAGACCCTTTAACACATTCAAAAGCTCATCCATCGGGCGCACATTAACTCCAGGATTCTCAATCTTCACCCCCGCAACATCAGCAACAAAAAGGTCGGCACTCCCATCACAGTACAAAATGGCTCTGGATAACACCGTGGGGTTATATTTGAACGCAAGGTTGCGTATATTGAGAAGCCAGGAAATTGCGTCAGTATCCGTAATTAGTACCGCCTCACAGTCACCCATGTTAGAAGCCAGCGTGGCTCTTTTGTCACAACTGGCAAGACCCGTAAACTCTATGGAATGCTCTACAATTTGCTGCGGTACCGCCTTACAACGGTGCCACATCTGGTCTATTGCTATGAACGGCAGCATTTTCAAACAAAACTTTTCGTACTTTTTTATCTGTCTCAGAGAAAACAACTCGCCATCATAGCCTACTACCTTACCATCCGGCAAGTTTTCACTAAGCCAATCAGCCGGACTAGTTTTACTTAGGTCATAGACATCAAAATAATCTTTATCTACTTCTATGTCTGCCTGCAGCGCATATCTGCCATCGGTATAAAATTTGTTTTTTCCTCTCCTGCACACTATAAGCATGGCATTTGAGCCACTAAAGCCGCTTAGCCACCGCACGCGCTGTAAATTATCTGGCACTTGTTCAGATTGATATTCGTCGGTATTCTGCAGCAAGAAGGCCTCAAGGCCATGAGCCTCCATGATCACCCTGAAATCCCGCAATCTCAAATACATGCCATCATTTCCCATTAAAAAGACCTACACACAGCAGAAAAACTTTTCTTCAAAGCATACTATAAAACTTTGTTTAAATAGCCGTTTACTGAGAAAAGTTCCGCCCTTCAGGCCTTCTTTTATGCTATGTCACCCGAGGGTAGCACAACAAGGGCGTAATAGTTTTGGACAATTTGAGAAAAATGATCGAGCAGGTAGCGTGTTGCTACTTAGCGAAAGCAAGAAATACTGCCCAATAGCAAGTAATGTCAAACGTTGAACTGTATGACTAATTACAAAGTGGGCTAATTTTGGTATAAAACCAGCTCATTCTTTTTCATTATAAACTGAAAGTTTTGTAGGAAGCTCATTCCCAATAACGAAGTCTCCATCTGGGAAGAACTGATACTCGCACCTACGTTCCTTGCGACCAAATTCCCTATTCTAACTTCAGGGATAACAAAGTAAGAAGCCTCTATAGCCCCGTTCGCCGTGTGGTAAGTTTTAGATCTTTGAGGAGCGCGCATGTGGGCTCCTATCTTATGGGCATCACTTGCAGAAAGAACGACGTCTGTAGCCCCTGTATCTACTAAAAATCTGATATTCTCTCCGTTTATTGATGCATGTATGTAAAAGTGTCCATCGCTGGACTTGCGAAAAGACGCCCCCACACCATAAACAGGCGATAAGACGCTGGCAGCAGTTGCCCCCACTTTTTGGTGTATTTTCTGTTTGACATCATACAGCAAGGCTACGCTCACGGTGAGCCCAAGCCAAAAGACGATATACTTAGCTGACTTCATTGAAAATACCTCCTGGGCCTACTTACAATACCACCCAACGATCAGGCAGTGCAAACCTAAATGGAAAATCTACGGGAGAAACTAATACACTCCATTGAGCGCGTATTGCGCTTACAAAAACACGCTCTTTTATTCTACTGGAATCTTACAACGAAGTCAGAGTTTATCGGACATTGAACGCCCAGAAAGCCTCCCGTACAAGAAGCAGTGTACCCTCAAAACTGCAAACAAAGCCTGGGGCACCTTTTGCCTACCATCTCGCGCAAAGCACCGCGGTACGCGAGTCACGATTGTACCCTACTGATTATTAACTCCAGATTATCAAGCATACACATGCGCTAGTGAAGCAGCCTTTCAAAGGGCATATTCTGCTACATAGATGACAGGTGCAACACGTAACTCCCAGTATCTCCACTAGACAAATGGTTACTATATCTAATATCCCCCGTTTAAGACAACAGAGCAAGTTAAGTTCAATACTTTTAAAAGTTACTAAGAGTCGATACCATCTGGAGCGCAATTTCATGCACAGTAACTCAACGCTTATTCTTACCACACTTCTAGGCAAATCTCAGCTCTTGCAGCAACGTTACCGGTAAAACCGTGAGTCCTAGCTGCTACAATGCACATGCCTAAGGCAACATAAACAAGGGATTTTACCGCATAAGTTCATAACATAATTATTCTAGAATAAGGCTACACGCTAAGATTTGTCCAATGGAACAGCACCAGAGAAAACCCCGCAACATGCCGCCTACCTTATAGTTAGTGTTGTCAAACATACCAGCTCCCTGCACGATTATCAGAGTACAAATGTGGCCTGGAAGCCTTGATCTAGACTAGGGTACCAGGTAAAACTGCCCCTTGTTCGCCACTCCCCAGTCTGTCACAAAATCTGCAAAGTGTTCTTTGCCACTTGCTTTCAAGTACTCTAAAACCCCTTCTATACAGGAGTTATAGTTATTAGTAGTAAGTCTGCCCTGATGCTGCATTAGTCTCAAATAAATCAAATAGGTATTTATCACATCGGTTTCGCAGTAATCCCTTATGCTATCTAATTCGCCCTTATCGTATAATCCCATTACATCTGATCCGTCTGTACCAGTCTTACCAGGAAACCCTAAGACAGAGCACACCTCGTGCATTTTTACCCTCGCAGATGTTCCAAAATCTGAGAGGTAGTCAAGCAGGTCACAATGCCAATCCACACTGTACCTCTGAAAATAGTTACTCCACTTGTCCCCAGACCTATATAAGTACTCAGCTTGCACCCCATGAACCATCGCCCTGTACTTCAGCACCGGAAAGTCAAAAGTTCGCCCATTAAAGGTAACAATACGAGGCTTCACAGCGGCAACGTAACCAAAAAAACCCTTGATTAGCTCCTTTTCCGAAGTTAAACCACTGCTTCCAGAACGGACTTCACGCAAAATAAAACTCTCATGGCTCCCTTCTCTCTTTATATCTGCCCGCAAAAAGCTAATTGCCACCACCCGGTGGAAAGGTTGTCTTAAAAAAGGATTCTGCCCATTGGTAATTTCTAGGTGGTAGTTGACCATTGCTTCCCGCTTGGCTGCAACATCGTCATCGGCCCCAATTTCCTTACCCAACAAATTATTACAGCTATCGGTATCCGGTATTGTCTCTATGTCGAATACCAACAAGGAATCCAGCATTATCTACACCTCATTTCTGCAGATCTTACTAAAGTTATGCGCAAAAGAAAGAGTTATCCGACAAAGCTATATGCTTTACGCACATCCCACACATTCTTCCAGGTGGTCTTGCCACAACTTTCTCACCTTTACAAATAAATACAGATGCACCTTTTTATCAAGAATCTGCTTCAGCTCTTCCCTTGCCTCTGTACAAACACTCTTAACAAGAGCCGCGTCTTTCCCAACAACAATGGCCTTTTGGCTTTCTTTTATCACGTAGATAACTTGCTTTATGATCATACTCTTGCCCTTGTCAACAACTTGCTCAGTAACTACGGACAGCGAATACGGTAGCTCTTGACGCAGCGCCATAAACAGCTTCTCACGAGTGATCTCGGCAGCAAAAAATTCCAGCGAAGCATCAGTTCTACATTCTTCTGGATAAAGCCAGGGGCTATCGCACGCAGTCTCCACTAAGTGATCAACTAGATCCTGCACTCCTTGGCCATATAGGGACGATACATGAAAAATTTTATCAAACCCATGTAAAGACCTAAGCTCACCTTCCATGGCGCTCACATCATCATCTTTTAAAAGGTCAGTTTTGTTAATAATAGCCACAGAAGGCAGCTTAGAGTGTTTTATCCTACTAACAATCTTATAAATATGACTGCACAAACCATGACTAGAGTCCACAACCAACGCCACAACGTCCGCACCTTTTATCGACATCCAAGCATTTTTTACGATGAACTTCTCAAGCCTGGTCTTAGGAGAAAAAATCCCCGGGGTGTCAGTAAAAATCAACTGCACACTGTCGCTATTTAGCACTGCGTTCATCCGTACCCTGGTAGTATGCACTTTATTGGTAACTATAGAAGCCTTAAACCCAACCAACCTATTAATCAAAGTGGACTTGCCAGCATTAGTCATTCCAACAACCGCCACCAGAGAGCACTTAGTCCCCTCAGCTTCCATACAAAATTACCTGCAAAAATCTAGAAAAACTACGACCACGACCCAGCTGGCAAAGCAACAATTCCGCGGCCCGCCTATAAAAATTTACAACACAACCGAAACCCAAAGATCCTACTTGTGTTTCAGCAATTTCATTATGTCAGACTCCGCCATCTTATCCATCTTCATCTGACTAAACTTGCCTATCATGGCCTTCATTTGATTGTACTGCTTAAGCAACGCATTCACAACATCTACCTTTACCCCCGCACCCTTGGCGATCCTGGTTTTTCGCGCACCATTGAGGATGTCAGGGTTTGCTCTCTCTCTTTTGGTCATGGAATTTATTATGGCTATGTACATGTCCACCTTGCTATCATCAGCAATGCCCGCAACCTTGCGCTTTACGTCATGCCCAAAAGCGGGAATAAACTTCATGATATTGGCAATGCCGCCCATTTTGTTAAGCGCTTTCAGCTGAATAACTAGGTCATCCAGATCGAATTTCCCCTTTTTAGCCTTGGATTGCAGATCATCTATCGTTTCCTGGCCAACTGCCTCAACTGCCTTCTCCACTAATGACGCAACATCTCCCATGTTGAGAATCCTACGGGCTACTCTGTCAGGATAAAAATCATCAAGATCCTCAGGCTTTTCCCCGGTAGACATAAACTTTATCGGGCATCCAGCGACCATTTTCATAGACAATATGGCGCCACCCCTAGAATCACCGTCTGCACGCGTAAATATAGTTCCAGTTAGCTCTAGCTCCTCGTTAAACTTGCGTACAACAACAACGGCATCTTGTCCCATCAAAGAGTCAACAACCAAGATAGTCTCTGCAGGTGACATCTCCTCTTTTATAACCTTGAGCTCATCGATCATCTCTTGGTCTATATGCAGTCTACCGGCAGTATCTAACAGTAAAACATCATGATTACCCTTCTTAGCCTCCGCAAGTGCCCGTTTTGCAATATCAAGTGGTTTTTCTCCGGTAACTATAGGTAGGTTGCTAATCGCAACTTTATCAGCCAAAACCTGTAACTGCTCCTGCGCAGCAGGCCTATATATGTCTAATGATGCAACCAACGGCGATTTACCGCTCTTCTTAAGCTTGAGAGCTACTTTTACCGTGTTAGTGGTCTTTCCCACACCTTGAAGACCAACCATCATTATTATGGCTGGCACCTTACCCGTAAGGTTAAGCGCACTTTTTTCATTGCCCAAAACCTCAATAAGGCACTCTTCTATGCGCTTTATTATCATCTGGCCAGAGGAAACTCCCTTGACGACGCCTCCCCCAACTATCTTTCCCCTAACGTTGTCCATGAATTCATCTACAACATTTAGGTTAACGTCAGCGTCCAACAGCGCTTGCGTTATGTCCTCCATAACAAGATCAAAGTCCTTACTGGATATTTCACGCTTGCCGCTTAATTTTTGCAACGCAGAAGATAGCCCTTTAGTTAAAGAGTCAAACATAAGCCCATACCAACACAAATACACAACATCACAAAAAGTAACACCGAACTAATCAGGCCTGTAGGCTCTCTTGAACTCAAAACCGCGTCTTGTTCCCCAAGCTCAACGCCAAACATATCTCCGTTAAGATTGTATCCGTCTACTGTTTCACGCGCGAATGACGCAAAATTCTTAGCCTTGTTCACCAGCTTGAAGAACCCGATGTATAACCATCCCTCCCCCGCGGCAGACTGGTATCTACCCTGGAATAAACGCCTAAACAAAACAAAGCACGCTATTGAAGCAGCAATAACCGCTACCCTTGTCACCACATTATTTAGCGTATATGTCAATTTATGATCGGGCAAAACCATTCCCTGACCGTAAAATATTCCTAATAGCACCACAATAATTGACAGAAGCACTATTGCTGTTTTGGAGCACAAATTCCCGGCACCCAAAGCCCCAGTAGATTCCTTTCTTGCGCTGGCGATACTCAAAAATTTCAATCCCACACACATAAACAGCCCAAGCACCAGCACCGGATGGGTATACTGGTAAACGGCGTAGCTAAAATCCTCTATGCTGGAATGGTAACCCGCGAGTTGACTAGACGCAAAACTCACCGTTCCCGGGAAGCTAGCCATATTTAACAATGCTACCACGAGCCCCAACATCTCAACAGACGCCAAACGAATACGGGAGGGCGTTTTGCCAGATTGCTCACTGCGCGGCATATTATGCTCCGTAACCAGGATAAACAACAGTTGGCACAATACCGCAAATGACAGCTGAGCTACCAGCACTGACTTCGGTACTACCCCACATCCTACAGACATTAAGAGTAGACCCATTTGCCCTACTATACCATAGGACACCAGATTCCTACTATTCTCCTCAATAACAGCAAATACCACCGCATAAACTGCTGTTAGCATTCCCAAATACAAAATGACAGTCTCACCGTGAAACATACTCAATAGGATAAACAAGGCCGCTTTGGTGGTGAATAATGGCAAAACCATAAACCCAAACGCTGACACTTGGGAATATGCCCTGAGCACCCATGCAGCCAATGGAAATGACGACGCGCTGATCAACAATCCCCCCATAAATAGCAGCCTTGGCACTCCTTCCAGGCTCCCCAGATATGAATACTGTATTGCACCCACCAGCAACATAACACCCGATAAAAAGTGCACACATGCATAATGCAACACAGCATGGGAATTCTCCCCCTCACGGCCACCAAACGCTATGAGCAATAGTGCAGCTATTGCCATAACCTCGAAAAACTCAACAACCTGCATAAGACTGGAAGCACATAACGCGGCAACACCGCTAACAGCATATAGTAGAGCAGCAAATACCTCTCTTAAACTCCCCCTAGCCGCCAAGACTATGCCCAACAGCGCCAGGAAACACGCACACACCAATGCCGACACATGATCTAAGTCGAATAGAAATGCCCCATCGCGATGTGAGAACAGCCCACGAACCGTGGACAACCCCTCAAACACCACGTTGTATAACTCCAAACCCATGCGGAAAAATACCTTTCCAACGCCTAGTACTGTACCTTTATACCTGCATGAGTCCACATGGACAAGTCAATATATGTGCAGTGATGATGCCTAGACAATTGGACCCAACCTGGAGAGAAGGGGGGGGGATGGCCAGGCCATAGTAACCGTAGATAATCCTACGTACCTACCGCACTTCGCCTGAAATCTTAACATGTGGAACTGCACCCCAGCAACAGATCTAAATTACAGGCTGATATCACGGTGAAAAGGAGTGTTGCTCATAAATTTGACGCACTAGCACAACGCCAACTTAGATACAACACTGTCTGAGAACGACGAAAATGATTTGCGACGAATATATATGGCGCATAGGGAATTATAAATTGCCTTACCAACCACGTTATATCTATCTTTAAAAGGAAAAAAGCCCGCTGGAATAGGCGAAGAAAAATGTGAAGCGCCACTACCAATATTAGAATAGGAATGATATCTTGTGCCTGGAGCCTAGATATGGCGAATTTCACACCTGCAAGATGACTCTCAGAAAAAGCTATGAGCTTTAGAACGTTGATCCATCGGAAAACCATGTTGTTTCATATGCAAAACGCCTCAGGCATTCCTGAGAAACCTGCGGCAGAATGCATAGCTGTCCGTGAATAGACAACAGCACCGCAGCTTCATCTCATCACTTATACTAAGAATAGCGCAACCACGATTGATTTTGCGCAGCTTACTGGGAACTTACTTCATCCACCAAGTACGGCCAAACCCTGCACACTGTTTTTCCAGCATGCGGCTTTACACAAAGCACATCAACCTAACAACTGGTAAGCACGCTTCCTGAATGCACTTGTAATATGCGATTTCACGGCAGTAGAAGCCATATCAAAGGCAAATTGTAACACACTGCTCTTGAAGGAAAAACCGACATCAAATTTCACTACGGTAGCCCCATTACCACTAGGAGTAAAGAGCCACTCACAGTTTAAGGACCTGAACACGCCATCTTCAGACCTCGCGCGAATATAGCCGGGCTTTGTTTCAGAGGGAGCAGAATAGCTGACTCTGGAAGTGTACTTCCCTTCCAGAGACATAAACCCCGCTACTAGCTCCACAAGCATGAATTCCTGCTTGCGGCTCAGGACAACTACGCTTTTGCACCAAGGAAGAAACTCCGGGTAACGCTCAACATCCAGAACAACAGAAAACAGGGCCTCTGCGGGAAAATTAAGCACTTCTTCTTCGCTAAACCCATTTCTCGACCCAGACATACACCCACAAACCAGGAGCCTAGGGATCCGCCTTTGCCGTAACACTTTGCTTAGTGTCCTGAGACTAAAGCCAAGGTGGGTGCCATGTAGCAACCCCAACTGGATTACCAGGGACGGCCCCCTATAAGAACAAATCGGGCTCGAGGCACTTTCAACCTACACGCACAACGCAGACCCCTACTGGATGGTACCAAACAGCCCAGCGTTTATCAACCCCTAAGTATCTTTCTTCCCTTCATCCTTGTTGATCTCTTGATACTCGGAGTCCACAACACGCTCTTCCGGATTGCCTGAGTCAGCAGCTCCGCTACCCTCAGTAGAAGCTCCCCCTTCACTAGCTTTATTAGCATATGCGGCTTCACCCAGCTTCATGGATAGACTCATCAGAGCATCATATTTTTGCTGCATACCTTCGACGCCGCTATCACCGCTTGCTAGACACTCTCTAAGATCCTTGACTGCTCCTTCTATGCTAGACTTGTCAGATTCCGACACCTTATCACCGTAATCTTTAAGAGACTTTTCCACAGAGTGAATCAAGCTCTCAGAACTGTTTTTGAGCTCCACATGCTTCTTACGTTTCTCATCCTCTTCCGCTCTGTCCTGGGCATCCTTGACCATCTTCTGTATTTCTTCGTCACTCAACCCACCAGAAGACTGGATCTTGATAGTTTGCTCCTTACCGGAGGCTTTATCCTTCGCAGAAACGTGCACTATACCGTTCGCATCAATATCAAAGGTGACTTCGATTTGTGGTATACCCCGAGGCGCCGACGGAATTCCTTCCAGGCTGAATTGCCCAAGCAACTTGTTATCAACAGCCATCTTGCGCTCCCCCTGGAAGACCTTAATGGTAACAGCGGTTTGCCCATCCTCCGCAGTTGAAAACACCTGAGACTTCTTGGTAGGAATTGTGGTATTGCGCTCAATAAGTGGCGTAAATACACCTCCCAAAGTTTCGATACCAAGAGATAGTGGCGCAACGTCCAACAGCAGCACGTCGCGCACATCGCCCGTAAGGATACCACCCTGGATCGCGGCACCCACCGCCACAACCTCATCCGGATTTACTCCCTTGCAGGGCTCTTTACCAAAAAAATCCTTAACCCTCTGCACAACCTTGGGCATACGAGTCATGCCACCAACGAGTACAACTTCGTCTACCTTGCTACCATCCTTTATTCCAGCATCACTCAATGCCTTCTTGCACGGCTCTATTGTGCGTTCGATAAGCTCATCAACTAAACTTTCAAACTTAGCCCTAGTCAGCTTCAAGCTCAGGTGTTTAGCACCAGTACTATCACTAGATATAAAAGGCAAAGTTATGTCCGTTTCCAGTCTTGTAGAAAGCTCTATCTTAGCTTTTTCCGCAGCTTCTTTGATGCGCTGCACCGCCATTGGATCATTCTGCAAGCTTATACCAGTTTCCTTTTTGAAGGTCTCCATCATGTGTTCCATAATGGCATTATCAAAGTCCTCACCACCAAGCCTGGTATCACCGTTAGTTGCCTTAACTTCGAACACCCCATCAGCTATCTCAAGGACCGACACATCGAACGTACCACCACCGAGGTCATATACGACTATGGTTTTCTGTCCACTACCTTTATCCAAACCATAGGCCAACGCCGCTGCAGTAGGCTCATTTATAATCCTAACCACATCTAAGCCGGCAATAGTGCCTGCATCCTTTGTAGCTTGTCTCTGAGCATCGTTGAAATATGCCGGAACGGTAATAACCGCCTTCTTAACTGGAGCGCCAAAATAACGTTCAGCAGTTTCTTTGATCTTTTCCAGGACAAACGCTCCTATTTGAACCGGGGAATACCCCTCACCCTTAGCTCTGATCCAAGCGTCCCCATTCTTTGCAGGAAAGATCTCATAGGAACACTTCACGTCCCTCATGTCATCATATCTGCGACCTATAATTCTCTTACTAGCATATATGGTATTCTGAGCATTGATATTAGCCTGGCGCTTTGCTAGCTCCCCCACCAGCCTCTCACTATCAGTAAAAGCCACAACCGAGGGGGTAGTTCTGGCACCTTCGCTATTTTCAATTACCTTCGCAGTACCTGCCTCCATAACAGCAACACAGGAATTTGTAGTTCCTAGATCTATGCCTATAATACGCTCAGCCGCCATGATTACCCCCACACGAAACTATAAAAACTCGGACACGGTAGATATAACCACCAAAGTTTCAAATTACAACCCCTCGACCCCAAAATTAGAGAAATATATTCACAAATTCCCCTCAACTTTTAGGAGCTTGCGGAAAATAAACTGCCTAGAACCACCACCTCCGGCAATATCAGGACACCGCTTCAAGAGCTCGAGTTAACCACTTCCTGACCCAAGAAGAATCTGTAATATTTTGCTCCACATTCAACTGCGGCTGTTCTTCCGTAGAATCAGCCCCCTCTCCTACTTTCTCCTCAATAGTAGTAACAGGCGATCCTGGACCACAAGCTGGAACAACAAATTCTTCGGTAACAGCGTTGGTATAGCCGCTTTCGGTTCTGATGTTAAAGTCCGCAAGAGCAGCACTTTCATCAAAGTCTAACCTGATAAGCACCTTTAGCTCCACTTCTATGTCACTAATGTGCTTGCGCTTGTTGTTGAAGATATAAGCTAAAACCCTGGGGTTAAGAGACACAGCTATGACCCGCTCTGCATTCTTACTCGCAAGATACCTTATGTCCCTAAGTATGCTGGCTGAGATTGATTCCAGAGTTCTAACCCGGCCAACACCTTTACAATGTGAGCACTGCATAGTGCTTGTCTCGAGTATGCTCTGTTTAACCCGCTGCCTAGAGATTTCCATAAGGCCAAAAGCACTTATGTACCCGAACTGGACCTTGGCACGATCTCCTTTGAACGCCTCGCGTATTTCCGCTTCCACTGCGCGACAATAGCGATATTTGATCATATCTATAAAGTCTATGACTATAAGGCCCGAAAGACCACGGAGGTTAACTTGCCTAGCAATCTCCTTCACCGCCTCCATATTCGTTCTATAAGCGGTCTCCTCTATGCTATCTTCACCAGTCATCCTTCCTGAGTTTACATCTATAGAAACCAGCGCCTCCGTTGGAGTGATCACTAAATAACCACCCGAGGGGAGATAAATCTTGTCGCTATACAACTCCAGAATCTGCGCACTAACACGATAGTGTGTGAACACCGGAACGCTACCCTTGTACATTCTGACCCGCAGCTTATTGCCAAACATCGACTTAGCATATTCCTTTACGACGCTGTACGCCTGACTTCCCGCCACCACCACATCATGAACACTCTCATTACAAAAATCCCTAAGTGTCCTCTTTATTATGTCGGCTTCAACATATAACAAAGTAGGACTTTCCACTGAAGCGCAAGCATCGCATATTTCTTTCCACGTATGCTGTAAGTACTTCAAATCTTGTTCTATTTCTCGCTGCGATTTATTATCGCCGGCAGTGCGTATTATTACCCCGGCTTCTTTGGGAAGCTTCATGGCGCTGATAAATTTTTTCAGATTCTTCCTGTTATCACAATCCTCTATGCGCCGCGATACCCCACTGTTTCTACTGCCTGAATTGGGCATAAAAATGCAATACCTGCCCGCCAGGACTATGTAAGTCGAGAAAGTAGCACACTTACTACCGCGTTCTTCTTTGATGATCTGCACCATCAGTTTTTGATCCACTTTAATCACGTTCTGCACCTTGTACATCTTGTGCAAAACAGGCTTGGACTTGCCATTCCTAGCCGCTGTAGAACCCCTCTTCCCATCACGATCATCTTCGGTAGCTAGCTGAGCCTTCTCGTCAACAGAACACCCCACACCCGCAACCGCTGCCTCATCAGGCACGACAACGTCCTCGTCCACAATTTCTTCAAGATCTGTATCATCACCGTACACACTCTGGGTAAGCTCCTCCTTTTCCCCTGGAGGAAGCTGAAAATGCTCAACAGATATTTCGGAAAACGGCAGGAACCCGTGTTTTCCAACGCCATACTCAATAAACACCGCCTGAAGTGACGGCTCTATACGCCTAACTACGGCATAATATACATTCCCACCACGAACTTGCTTCCTATCCTTTAGTTCCTGATCAAATTCGACTACCTTACCTTCATCAAGAACGGCGACCCTCACCTCATCTGCATATACTGCATCAACCAATATTCTCTTTCCACTAGCACCACTAGACACAAAACACAACCAAAACTAACTAAACAAAAAACCATCTCACCGTCACAGCATTAACCCAGGCAACAAAGCTATAGCAAAAAACTACGCGCCCGGAGTAACTGCATCTTTAACGTGCCCCCTCTATCCTTAACACCATAGAAAGCCCCACAGCCATTGTGGCAACCCCCACAACGATTGCAGTAAGCATCAGTACACTTGGTAGCGGATTACTATACACTTGCGTTGCTCCATCACTACCGAGTATCGGGGCCACCGAATCACCCACGTACCCTAAGGAAACATAAAAGACGAGAACTGCGGTCTGGAACAGACCAAGACCCTGCAATTGCTTCACACGGCTACTACTAGTAACAACCACAAACAGCCCTAAAGAGAACAGCAGCGCACTCACCACGTAATTTAAATGTGAAAGCAAAAAATCCATCCTACCTCACACCCACACGCAATAAGCAATCACCAAGCACTCCCAAGGAACTCAACGCCTTCCATAGCTAGTTTATATCATTTTTCCACGATGCAAAGTCAAAATACATACTGGCAACTGAGGAACAAACAGTCAGCCCCACACCTAACTCTACTAGAAATACCCCAAGCTTTTGCTCAGTCACCGTATCATAAACCCTAAACACATACGACAGAAAGCTCTCCCCCAAAAACGTAGAAGTCAGGCCCGTGGAAATGTATATCAGCAAACCAATAGCCCCTACCGTAAGTAAACAGGGCAAGACTCCCCGGGTAACAGAGTCACCAAAAGTCATGGCATAAAGCACGACAGCAGATGCTACTATAACTCCACCTTGAAATCCACCTCCAGGGCTATAATCCCCATGAATATGCACGTAGAGCCCATATATGACCATGACAGAGAACATAAAGGAGACAACGTAACGCAACCCGAAGTCAGCAAGGTGTACACTACTCCTACTTTTCATGCGTTCTTGCCCCCACCAACTAATAAAGAAACCCCAGTAGCAGCTGTAAAAACTACAACGGTTTCACAGAGAGTATCATATCCCCTGAAACTTGCCAAAACCCCGGTAACTAGATTCGGTATCCCGGTATACTCATAGGCACTTTTGAGATAAGTCCCGGCAGCAGCAACATTGGCAGCAGACTCCCCATCACCAAAGCTCGGCAGCTCTGCAACCATAAACACCAACATCACAAACAGTGCAACCGTCATCGTAGCAGCAGATATAAGCTTAACTTTCTCATACTGATAAAAAACGCTACGCACCTTGATTTTTTTACGATACCCAAGCTTCGAAAGAACCATTAACAAAAGCACAGTGCTGAATCCTGCCCCAACTGAAGCTTCAGTAATTGCCACATCCGGTGCGTTCATCACCAAGTACAAAGCAGCCAGCGTCAAACTGAACCCACACAACACAATGGTGTTGACCAGCAGATCCTCAAACACCGCAATGGAGCAGGCCAACACTGCCAACAAGGATAGCAGAACACCGTCTATTATTGCTATACTCCACATCAGCAACTCGCCTCGTCATCACCCCTTGTTGAGCACGCCGCACCTGTCAGAATATTGCATGTTGTCGTGTTAGTCACCAACAACAAGGCTAGCAGCAAAAGTATCTTAAGTGAGAGAATAGAAAAACCGTACTGGAAGGCCAACCCGATACATGAAAGCGTTATTCCGGCCCCATCAACAATTCCCGCAGCGTGCACCCTATATAGAAAGTCTGAAAACCTCATCACCCCTATAACGGCAATAACAACAGCGATGATGCCCATGTAAAATATGCCTGCACCAAATGCCCCGAACATTCTACTCCCCCCAACCGCCGTAGAGAAAGTATTTAGCAAATCCAACGGAAGCTACCAGCCCAACACATGCATACACCAGAGCGACATCTATGAAAAAGTCAGCGGAATCCATAACAACACCGAGCGTCACTATAGCCAGAACCATGCACGTATTGAAAACGTTAACAGCCAACATCCTATCATAAATGCTGCTAACACTCACAATTCCCAACACCATGGCCGCACAACACGCCAGCAACACGAATACGGAATAAATCATTAATCCCTTTTACCCACTTTATGACTCTTTTAGACCAAAGAGTTCAATCTCGCAAGTGCCTTGGAAACTAAGTTCTCTGCTGTTACGCCGAAGTGTTTGTAAAGATCGCTACACTTCCCTGAGGCACCGAACTCATCCAGCCCTACAAATATCCCATCTCTCCCTATATACTTATGCCATCCCACAGAACTTGCCGCTTCTACTGCAATTTTTAGGCTGCTGTTATCCAGCAAACTTGCAACATAACTAGATTCTTGCTGATCAAATAGCCTCCAGCAAGGCATGGAAACCACCCTTGTTCCTACACCATGATCTTTATGCATAATCTCCCGAGCTTTGAGCGCAACCTCTACCTCCGAACCGGTAGCAAATATTGTAACGCGCAGATCGCCTTCACACTCACCAAGTACGTACGCCCCTTTTGCAGATAAATTGCCGCCTCCATCATCTCCTCCACGCAACTGCGCAACGTTCTGCCTAGCCAAAACAAACAGAGCCGGAGATTTTGTAAGGCGCAGCGCTATCTCGCAACATTCCAACACCTCAATAGCATCTGCCGGCCTGAAGACATATAAGTTCGGTATGGCTCTCAAAGACGCAAGGTGCTCAACAGGTTGATGCGTGGGACCATCTTCACCGACCCCTATGGAATCGTGCGTCATAACATACATAACCTGCAGCGCCATCAGTGCGGACAATCTAATAGCCGGCCGACAATAATCAGAAAACACCAAGAAGGTGCCCCCATAAGGGATAAAACCTCCATGAAGAGCAATTCCATTCATGCAGGCCGCCATTGCGTGCTCTCTTATTCCATAATAGATGTATGAGCCACTAAAGTCACAACGTTCTATAGACCTCATGCAGCTTGCCTTGGTGTTATTGGAAGAAGTCAAATCAGCTGACCCCCCAATTAGTTTTGCAACTTTTCCAGTCAACAACTCGAGCACTCGCCCAAAAGATTTGCGCGTTGCTTCAGGAGAACTCACTCCCTTGCAACTAGACCTAAGCTCTGAAAACACATAATCCGGTATCCCAGGTGAAATAGCATCGTTCAAGTGACGCGCTCTATCGCCGCAGTTATTTGCCCTATCAACCCATGCATTATAGGCGCTATCACCCCTATCACGCACTTTCGCCCATAAGCTCTCCGCACGAGCATCTACTTCGAATATACCACCTTGATGCCCCAAGACGTTACGCAACCCCTGAGCATCATCAGCAGTAAAAGGCCAGCTGTGCGCAGAAGAAGTGTTTTCCTTCGCAGCCATGAACTTTCCTATCACAGTCTTGCAAGCGATTATAGAGGGCTTGGAACTCTTCCTGGCCCGCTCAATGGCGCGACCAATCTGCTCATAATCATGTCCATCTGCTTCCAATACATCCCATCCATAGGAAAGGAAACGCGCAGCAACATCGTCAGAAGTTGCCAGGCTAGTTTTGCCGTCTATTGATATACCATTGTCATCAAACAGCACGACAAGCTTTTCTAAGCACAAATGACCAGCAAGTGACGCGGCCTCATGGCTTATCCCCTCCATCAGACATCCATCCCCAGCCATCACGTATGTGTAGTGGTCTACCAAATCACTACCAAATCTCTGTGCAAGAATTTTCTCCGCTATCGCCATACCTACAGCGCATCCGAGCCCTTGCCCCAACGGCCCAGTAGTAGCTTCAACGCCCGGAGTGCAACCATATTCCGGATGGCCTGGCGTTATCGAGTGCAATTGCCTAAACTGCTTTATGTCGTCCATACCTAAGCACCCAAGAAGGTGCATTATCGAATAAAGCAGCATGGAACCATGTCCATTTGAAAGAACAAGCCTGTCCCTATCAATCCACGCGGGATCACGGGCGCTAAAATTTAAAAACCTTGAAAATAAAACCACCGCCACATCTGCCATACCCAGAGGCATACCCGGATGCCCAGACTCCGCCTTTTGAATGGCGTCTACAGAAATAAGCCTAATGGCCCGCGCCATAACATGTAGTTCATCATCGGTATAGCTGCGACTATCGCAATTCATATACTCTCTCACATACTCAAATACCTGGACACGAGGTGGTTTTTATAGGCATCCATGTCTATTCTACGACCCGTGATCTTTTTCAACATCATTGTGCTGCTATAACGCGCCCCATTTGAGTATACATACCGGCACAACCAGCCTACCAAGGCCGAAAAATCTCCCTTCTCGACCCGACTTAACACATCAACTTTGTGATTTGCCATAGACGAATAAATCTGTGTAGCCGCAACAGCGCCCAACACTTTGCCCGGCAAGTAGCCAAAAACTCCGCTAACCCAGTACTCGTCCTGCAAAAATCCCTCTCTGTCATCACTCGGAACACTATCAAAATAGTACCTCATACCCTGAGCCCATGCATCTGGCAATTCGCTGACTTCCAGATCACCATTAATCATCTCCTTTTCCAAAGCATACCTGAGCATAACGTGTGCCAAAGACGTCACCTCATCTGAGCGTTCCAACAACAAATCCGTCTTGACTTCCGAAAGGTACATCTGCAGATTCTCAACATCGGCCGCCCGCCCTCTCAAAGAAAACAGCTTCTTCACTGTGGGAAAAACAAACTCCAAGAACCTATTGTCCCTCAGCAAGTGGCATGACATCAATGCCCCCTGCGCCTCGTACATCACGTTTCCGGCGAAACCACCTATTGGTTGGCTCTTCCACTTCTGAGGCAAATTCGCCTTATACAAAGCGTGCCCTACACTTTCCATTGCGCCCCTAAGGCCTATTCTGTAGTCCTCCTCGTGACAAGAAACCCCTCCAGCCCATTCAAACCAATCTACGGAACACCCGGTGTATCCACCAGTCATATCTGCAACAGCGATACCCTCGCACATTGCAGAAACCAGACATTCATGCAACATTCTCTGTTTGTCGCATGTTATTGCCTTGGAAATAGACTTAGAAGCACGAACCTTGCCACTGTTTTGTTTCTCCAAAACCTCGCCGTAAAACTGCCTAAAAAACGCACCAGCGTCAGTAAACGCTTCATCGATTCGCTTTGTGTCAAAGTCTCCATCATAAATCTTCAGCAGCGCATCGTACCTACTGGCAAAGCCTAGATCCTCCGACTTTATCGCGGCAACTTCTCTGGAAAGCTGCACTACATCCCCCAATAGCTGCATAACTCCATTAGAGGGCTCATCTCCTTCGCGGAACACCATCCAACTGTTTCTACATTTCATTCTCGCTTCGGTGAGCGAAGTAATTAAACTTGCAGGAATGCCTTTTTGATTCTTGTGCATTCTATTCATGCAATGAAGGTTGGCAACCTCCCAATCTGAGAGCTGCCCCTTACTTGAGAGGGATGTGTTTATCGCTGATGCAACAACATCACTATCTATTATCTCCTGCCTGATTTCCTGCAATGTGCGTATTCTATCCGTAACATCTTGGTCAACAGCCCCACCATAACAAAGACCGTCTATAACGTCGCTTATATTACGCACCTTGGCAAAAATCTGCTCCAAAAACTTGTAATGCTTCATATTTTGAACAACCAAAACTCTCTCACATTAAAAACATCGCAAATAAAATCGCGCACCACAGCCCAACGTAGGCTAAAAACAAGGATGCTTCCTGTCTAAACTACTCAATCTCTAGTGAGCACACAACGGAAGCTGACACACATAGAAAGCGCACTCTAAGTTTTTAGCATACATAGCAGTTAAAGCCACAACAAATCGGAAAAACATGCAAAATTATTTTGCTTGACTTGGTGTGGTTTTAAGCAATGATCTGTCCTTAGCGTGTGCTATTTGCCACTGGTTGGAACCATTTTAAACAACAAAAGGAGTTTTCCTATGCTGCCGCGCGGGTTTTTTTCGCTCCTGTGGGTGTTTCTGGCTTTGACGAGTAGCAGTTGCTTTTTTACCAAGATAGGAAGCCCATCATATAGCGGGAAAACGCTCTATACTGGCGAAAATGCGGGCGCACACTTTGCCAATAAGGTGGAAAAGGTGTACTTCGACGCAGGAGAGTGCAAGTTGCGGGAGTCGAGCAAAAGAGTTTTGCTCGGGCTTATAGAGAAGGTAAAAAAGCGGAAAGGAGTGCGCTTGACGATAATAGGACATGCGGATTCTAGTGGTGAAGAAGAGTGCAACATTGCGTTGGGCAAGAAGCGAGCTGATGCAGTGAAGCAATTCATCGTGGAACATGACAAGTCCTTGGCCTCACGTATTACGACTCACACAAAAGGCAGGTCAGAACCAGAGGTCTTGGTCTACTCAAAAGATGAGAGAGAAATAGAGAAGGCCTACACGCAGAATAGAAGGGTTGTGATAATCGTAGAATTTGCAAATAGTCCCGAAAAATCACCAAGGCTGCGCAAGGCCAGCTAATTCACCGTAACGTCAAAACGATACTGCCCTCTAGAAGCAAAGCTAGTCCCCTGTGTTCTTATCCGTAGATAGTGTTCGAGCCGTTTGTTTACTAAAACACTGCGCGGCATGGCGCTGTACAAGGCACCGCTTAAACTCCGGAAACACAGCACCTGAAAGTTCATCACAATCTCCTACAGTCGCACCAAGGCATTTTAAAGTATTCGTAACGAACTTGAGGACAAAATTGTCACGGAACAACAGAAGAGAGAATGTTTGCGACATGGAAAATCCACACATACCATGTATACCAAGTACACTCTTATGAGACATCGGTAAATAGTAGTCACCGTGCCTCCATAGAGTACAAAATATACCTTCGGACAAGCTGCCATTAACGCGACAAAACGCAACAGCATCGCACGCCGCCAGCGATGCTTGCGCACCCCTCAGGCTTTAAGGTCCATCAAAAACCTTGGTCACCTTAAATGATATTAAAACTGCGTAGTCCATCTACACCACATTTTATCTAGTTCTTGCGCAACCCAGCTTGAACATTGTAATGCATTGCTCGTGGTACCCTAGATAGAAAACCGCCACATGCGTCCACAAGTATTTACTGTCTCATAAAGCGCCCATCTGCGCCGTGAAGTGAGGTGAAAATTGCACAGATTTGCATAATGCAGGCGCCATCTTCCATGCGCGCTACCACTATAGCTGCATCTATAGGAAACTGTTGAGCTGCTTATTTTCTCTCATGTTCAACTGAAGAAGGTACACGACTACCACCGGGTGACGCGGTATTGATCACCGGGCACTTTCCACATCAAATTGATATTGCACCCCGGCAACTTAGCAAAAAAAAACTACGCCAAAGTCAAACAAATGTTCCCGCACAGCACAGAAAGTTCTTCCTTTCACAAACACAAGTTTTTCACACTCTAATCGCAAGTGCACTGGAGAGCGTTGACCGTGCTTGTAAAATCGTACTGCACTTGAAGAGTGTAACTCGCAATTTTTTGAAAAACAAGCGCAGCGTATGCGTGATGAATTTTGCTAAATCACACGTTGTGGATTCATAATTTTTAAACATCTATTTGGTACCAGTTACCCCTAGAGCAGAATGAAGAAGCACAAAATACTAGTGTGGATGCATTTTTGCATGTTTTGTGGCGGTAATCTGCATTACAAATGACTTTTGCAACAAATTACAAGACCATATTGCGGTGGTGCATCGCCCAGTCTGGGGCATCGTTGGGTACCTAAAGTTCGTAACAAATTTACTTTCTGTGAGTGCATTATCCCGCAATATATGCAACTTAGGCATAACATGATTATCCCCAACAGTGTTGACACTATTTCTTTATTTTGCTAGCTTGACCTGGTGTTTTTCGTGGACGTTCTATGCCAAGTATAGTAGTTGTCGGACTACAGTGGGGAGATGAAGGCAAGGGAAAAATAGTAGACTGGCTATCCGAGCACGCTGATACCGTGGTGAGATTTCAGGGCGGTAGCAATGCAGGACACACCATAGTGGCGGAAGGACAAGTCTTCAAGCTGAGTTTGCTTCCTTCGTCAGTACTCAGGAAAGGGAAACAGTCTATAATAGGGAACGGCGTAGTGTTGGACCCTTATGCATTGGTCCGTGAAATTGAAGTCCTTGCAGCGAGTAATATAGAGGTTACAACGGAAAATTTGGCACTATCGGAAACCTGTCCTTTGGTCCTAAGCGTTCATAGAGAGGCCGAAAAAATACTAGAGAACATACGTGGCTCAGATGCCATAGGCACAACTTGTATGGGCATAGGACCGTGTTATGAGGACAAAGTTGGTCGCAGAGCAATCCGACTGTGTGACCTGCAGGACGAAAAATCACTGAAGGGGAAAGTTGAGTGCCTAATTTCCTATCATAACCTGCTGAGAAAGGCATCAGGTCTGGATGTATTTCGCACCGAAGAAATAATGGATGAACTCATGCGCATCGTGCCTAGGGTGCTACCATTTATGAAGCATGCAGCTGGAATGATATACGAGCAGCTTGCCGCTGGAAAAACAATTCTCTTTGAGGGCGCTCAAGGCGCACTTCTTGATGTCGATCATGGAACATATCCGTACGTCACTTCCAGCAATACCATGGCTGCATATGCCACTATTGGCTGCGGGGTAGGCTCTCTTGGTAATGCACGGGTTATCGGCCTAGCTAAGGCTTACACTACCAGGGTGGGAAATGGACCATTCATCACAGAACTTACTGATAGTCTTGGAGACCTTATAGTCGAGCGGGGAAGGGAATACGGAACTGTTAGCAAACGCCGGCGGAGGTGCGGGTGGTTTGATGCTGTGTTGGTCAAACATACAGCTCTTCTCTCAGGCGCTACAGAGATTGCCATAACGAAACTTGACGTTCTGGATACACTGAGCGAGATTAAAGTATGTGTGGGATACCGCCACAACGGTAAATACTATGATTATTTGCCAGCAGCTTCCCATGTGCAGCAGGAGCTGGAACCCGTGTATGAAGTGCTCCCAGGATGGCTGGACAATACTCTTGGGGCAGTATCGCAAGAAGACTTACCCGATAAGGCGTTGTCGTACATAAAAAAGATCGAGAGTCTGTTACAAATTCCGGTGAACATAGTGTCTACTAGTCCGGACAGAGACCACGTCATGTCTTTGAACGGCGCAACAAAAACGGCAGCTATACGTATGTAGACTCGCTGGTCACACAGTGCAATAAGTTTTCGGACGGTGTGGCGTTGCTCCAAGCTGTGTAACTGTTGCTGCCTAAAATATGTTGAGCAACCGGCACTGTTGCCCAAAAACACGCCAGACTATGGTGCCATGTACCAGTACATCCCTTGGCACTTACCATATAATTTTCGTCCGGTAAAACTGGGCTCTCAACCCATATCGTATGCTCAAGCGTGCACGCTAGCTTACGTGCTTAGAGTAAAATTACCATGCTGCAAAAGGTAATCCGCCGGCACATCCCAATAAGCGCGATAAAACCTGGCCTCGGGAGCAATAAAGAAACACCAGCATAAGCACATTTAGAGACTAAGAAACAACTATGGGACCCCAGGGCGGCTATCAATCACCAGAGCAAAATCCTTCCTCCCGCTACTTGCGGGAAAAACACATTGCATGGCACAGTTCCTCCTCAATTGAGACATATTGTCTAGGGCTCCTGCTGTGTTGCTGTGCAATAACGTACAACTAAATATTGTCACAATGCGCGGCAAAAAAGTTACACCTTACCCAACCAAGAGATAATCACATCTGCAAACTGCCAAGTTACCACTATTTCCACCCAGGGTAAAATGCCAGCCACGCGTGAAAACACACTTTCCTCTGACAGCGTGCAGTAACCTTCAGCTACCTCTTATCGCGCAAATTCTTTTTACATACTTATTCCGCAATCCTAGCCAGACCTTGTTTGAAAGCAGATGGCATATGGTTTTGGCACGTTCATCCACACCAACGCAACGGCATGGAAGTCCCTTATACCCTGTATACTTCATGCAAGAGCTAATGTGCGTTTTGTACCATAAAATACGGCCCCTCCCCGAACACGGGGATTTCTACCTCACGTTAATAGTACAAACCGTTTTCCACTTCACATAGGCCCTTATCACCCCGTCACAATTGATCACAAGTCTGCATAAACTCCTTGCCAGGGACAATTCCTGAGCATCTCTCAAATCGCAGCACGATTATAATTTTTGCTAAAAGAATGTGCCTATAAACGACTACTGTTTTGTTACAGAAATGGAAAATTTTCCATCAAACCTCTAGCGTCAAATTCGTTACGCGTAACCAGTGCTGCCAGATGCACAAAAACACTAATACCATTGAATCCGCGTGACTCAAGTAATGCCCAAGCGTTTTGCCATATCTAGGACTTGCTGCAAAATCAGCGCTGCGGATATTTTGTCGTCAACTTCCTGAGATGCCTTTCTTCGCAAACCCGCTTCCTCGGCTGCCCTACTTGCCATTGCCGTAGTATATCTCTCATCCTGAAAGTAAAGGCCAATCCCCGACTTTTTGATCAGCTTATCAGTGAATCTACGAACCTCACCGCATAACTGCCCTTCGCTACCATCAGCTTGTAACGGTAGCCCCACCACTAAGGCTCCAACCCCCTCCTTTTTGAAGAGGGCACTCAGCTCACCGAGGTCTTGGCGCATATTGCGCCGCATGTATAAACCATATGGAGTTGCTATAAGATAAGTGGGATCACTCAGCGCAAGCCCCATCTTTCTCTCGCCGAAGTCAACGCCCATAACACGCTCATTAGCCCTCAAAGAGGAGAACAGGGCCTGCACACTTTCATATTCCACCAAGCATCCCCGCAACAATACCACATTACCACTGGCCCAATGGCAAAACCAACTTACTGGCAAGCCAAGCACTCGTCGTAGTCAAAGTTGGTAATCTGACGACTAGGGGTAACAACGGACGCAACGTTCACATCGTGCGACACCTTATCAGCCTGCTGCACAGACTTAGACCTGGTATAATACAGGCTCTTAACTCCCTTCTTCCACGCCAAGAAGTGTACCTTATGCAGATAACGCTTGTGAACACCAGCCGGCATAAAGATGTTCACAGACTGCGACTGGCATATATACGGCGTCCTATCTGCACTGTGCTCAATCACCCAACGCTGATCCAGTTCATACGCAGTACGGAAAACCAGCTTTTCGTGATCGCCAAGAAAATCCAAATGCTGTACAGAACCTTCATTGGTCGAAATCGAGGACCAAACCTGAACATTGTCCTTTCCTTTGGATTTCAACAGCTCTTGCAGGAACTTGTTGCGCACAGTGAAAGACCCCGTCAAAGTCTTGTGCGTGAACACGTTCGCGGCGTATGGCTCAATTCCGGGAGACGTATTACCCGCTATGATGGATATGGAAGCCGTAGGCGCTATGGAAAGCTTATGAACAAACCTCTCCATCTTATTCGCATCTATTGCGTCCGGACATGCACCCTTCTCCAAAGCTAGCTTGTAAGAAGCCGCATCAGCTTGGCTTTTTATATGGGAAAAAATCTTCTTATTCCACATGGTTGCCGCAAAAGACTCAAATGGCACCATCTTGCTCTGCAGGAACGAGTGGAATCCCATAACTCCAACACCGATACTACGCTCCCTCATAGCGGAGTACTTCGCCCTATTTATTTCTGGAGGAGCCTTGTTGATGAAATCCGTCAAGACGTTGTCTAAAAATCTCATCACATCCTCGACAAACAGCGTATTAGAACACCACATGTCATAAAATTCCAGATTTAATGAGGCCAAACAGCAAATTGCTGTGCGAGACTGCTTGAGATGATCTTCCCCTGTCGCCAATGTGATCTCAGTGCACAAATTCGACATCTTAATGTCAAGACCTAAGGTCTTGTATATCTCAGGCTTATGACGATTTACAGTATCCACAAATATCAGATATGGCTCACCTGTTTCCACCCTGGTGGTCAATATCTTGATCCATAGGTCCCTAGCCTTAATTGTGGAAATAACCGCACCGTCCTTTGGACTTATCAGGTCCCACGTTTTATCCTCATCCACTGCCATCATAAATTCATCTGACAGCAAGACCCCATGATGAATATTTAGAGCTTTCCTATTGGGATCGCCCCCAGTTGGTCTCCTGATATCTAGAAATTCCTCAATCTCTGGGTGCCATACTGGAAGATACACAGCTGAACTACCGCGCCGCAGCGAACCCTGGCTTATTGCTAGAGTGAGAGCATTCTGCACCACGATAAACGGGATGATACCAGAAGTCTTGCCACTGCCTCTGACGCGCTCCCCAATAGAGCGTAGATTGCCCCAGTAGCTTCCTATTCCACCACCTCGCGAAGCCAACCACACATTCTCATTCCACAGATTCAGGATGCCAACAAGACTATCCTCCGTCTCGTTCAAGAAACACGACACCGGTAGCCCGCGGCTTGTGCCCCCATTGCTCAAAATAGGAGTAGCTGGCATGAACCAGAGCTTGCTCATGTAGTCATAAAGCCGCTGCGCATGCTGACCATTGTCCGAGTAGTACTGCGCAACACGCACAAAAAGCTGCTGATAATTCTCGTTCTCCAACAGGTAACGATCTGACAAAACGGCCTTTCCAAAGTTCGTTAGGTTACCATCCCGAGTGTAATCTATGACAATCTGCGACACCTTACAACACCCCCTTACAACAACACCAGAACCTTACACCAAAATCCTAAATTTCCTAATAATAACACATACAGTACCTGTACCAGCGATTTAACACGATATACAGCATGTTCAGGAAATATAGGCAAAAAACACCCCTCCGGGTAACAAAACTTTAAAGAAACATAAACGGAACAAAACTCTGTGAACTCCGCAGCTGTCTCAGCAGCAGGAGTGACTCCCACGGGAGTCGAACCCGCGTTACCACCGTGAAAGGGTGGTGTCCTAGACCACTAGACGAAGGAGTCATAGCCGCTTCAATATAAATCACCAATAACACCCCAGTCAAACAAATTCCTGTAACTTTCTCGCAACAGTAAAGAGCTCCTTACCGGGCAGCAAAGCACAGCAGCACACGTATACCTACACATAAAACAAAATTTATACAACCTACGACAGCAAATTATTGCGCAAATTAATGTGAAATTAGAAGCAATCTCCCTATAGAAGAGGAAATATTTTTGTTTTTGCAAGTAGTTAAGCAAACACTTTGTAATACCAGTAGACTCCTGTATATTGTTCGTCTTGTTAGTGGAAGTTGCGTAATTATGCATTGCCGAGTGCATGGATTGGTCGAAGATTTTGCTACAGTTCTCGGGCATGAGATTGACAGACTTATTGCAAGCAAAACTCCTGCTATGGCACCAAGAATGGCAGCATCTTTTGATTATTGCTTTCGGGCACCGGGCAAGTGTTTACGATCGTTCCTAGCTAGCACTGCTGCTAAAACATTGGGCGGCACTGCCGAAAAAACACTGCCACTGTGTGTGGCTATAGAAGCAGTTCATACATATTCTCTAGTGCATGACGATTTGCCATCTATGGACAATGCCGCAACAAGAAGAAGGCGTCCCAGCTGCCATAAAGAGTTCGACGAGGCTCTAGCGTTACTCACCGGAGATGCGTTGCTTACTCTAGCATTCGAGGTTTTGTCGCAAATGCAGACCGATGCCACAGTAAGGTGCGAGATTATAGGGCTAATAGCAGCAGCATGCGGTTGTTGCGGAATGATATCGGGACAGGTGCTTGATATGGAGGGGGAGAAGTTCCATACGCGTGATTCCGTGCTCAGAATTCATGGGATGAAGACGGCGCGCCTATTTTCGGCTTCGTGCGAGGCAGGAGCCATCCTTGCGTACGCCTCCTCAGAGGAAAGAAAAATACTTGCGTCTTATGGGGAAGCCTTGGGTTATGCATTTCAGGCTAAGGATGATCTAAGTGATGTTGATGATGACAACACCAGCCCTAATCTGGCCAAAGTACTAGGCAGGGAAGAAACTATTAAGCATATAGACCGAATGTTATACATGTCAGGAGCTGAACTTAGTAGTTTGCAACATGATGTCACGCTCCTGCATGAATTTATCTCGTTTGTTGGGGACTTGCGCTTATGAAGAGAACAGTCTACTGGCTTGTGGGAACAGTTGTGGTGATGAGCATCTTGGCTCTACTGCTGCACGGGCTATCGCAGACAATTGTGGAATCAAGCACCGATAAAACTGAGAAACCGTACAGACTGTCAATAACGGAGAATGCTAGTGTTGGTTATAGGATAGGAGCGACAATTCTGCGTCCACTACTTGAAGCACGCATTGACAGTTACATAAAAGAGCAAGGCCTGGAGGAGTACTTTGAGAACCTGAAGGCCAATATGCCACAAAAGAGCAACTTCTCAGTCAATGAAATGGAAAGGGGAACTGGGCCGGGTGCCGTTTGCGGGCAGTTAGTTTCAGCAATTGTGATTAATATGCCCAAATTACCAGAAAATTCCTGGAAGAATACTAGTGAGATCTCCAAATTGCTGGCACAAAGCACTACCACAGAGCTGTTTCGCATAGGAACACATTCAATAAGAGAGCTGAACTCCGCTATGCTTGGTCTGAGACGTGGCGGTGGACGGGTAATTTTGATCCATAGTGGAGAAAATGCAGGCAGTGTTTTTGTCAACCTTTCGTCCATAGAATCTCCAGTACCCTCGGAAAATGTTATGGAGCGATTTATGGTTTTTGATCGCACCATCCCCAGCAGCAAAAACACCGCCACAGTGGTGCGTTGTGGAGAGCAAGTATCCGTTATGTATAACATAAGAGACCATCGCGGTGTTATATTGGCTAAAGAGCAAACCGCAAGCTTCACCATCGGGGAGAGAACTGTGCCAATAGCTCTAGATCTTGCTGCGGTAGATCTGCAATCTAATGTCATAAGGTCGGTTATAGTCCCACCAGAGCTGCTGGATGGGTTTGAAAACCTGGAAGACAAGAGCAACATAAAAATACTGGACATGTGGATGGTTTCCAACGCTGATAATTCAAGTACGAAGTCAGATACTTAAGCATTACGGGTCTGAGTTATGCAGTACCGTGCTAGATACACAGCTCAGAAGCTGCCTTTGCTTGACGGAAGCTGGCAAATCCGCCGCATGACGCCTCCCAACAGTACAATACAATTCTTCACCAAGGAGAGGTTACAACGCACTACTAAAACAAGTCCCATACTCTATGCACATCTTAATGAGGCCTCATTGACCCTTATATAATCGGTAATTATCAGACTGCAAGCCTTTGCCCTGTCAAAGGCGCCCTTAATACTACAGATTGCGACACAGTACTATATGGCCAAAGCTCCTTGCATAGCAGAGCCTCTACCTATCCCTCAAACTTGCAGTACTGTAAGCACATAGCGTCAAGTTGTGGCATATAAACAATACCGTCATAGAAAAACTGTATTAGGCAGGACAGCCAGTAAGCCCGGGAATGACACAACATGATCGCGGCTGTTATGGTCCGCACCAATGAAAACCTCTATGCCTTCCATCGCGATCCAACACCTGCGGTCGGGATTGTACATTTTGCATTTATCCAATGTAGCCACAAAATCAAAATCCCTGATCAAAAAAAGCGCAAACTGGTTGCATGCAGTACTAAGTAGGAAGTCACAGACACAATCCAGAACTTGAGCTCCCCTACATGATATTTGTAAGAGGAGAAGGAGCGCCACTCGGCCACAACATTGCAAATCAAGAAATAGCTATAGCTGATCAATATTTATAAATGAGATAAAAAATTTGAAAAGTAGATTCTCCATTGCTCAAGCGGGAGCATGAACTTTCTTCTGCTATTTCAGCGTGGGAAAGACAGCATCCCGCACTAAGCCACAACTGCAACAGGTACAACCAAATTGAAAGTCCAAACCTTCATGAAAATGAGAATGCCAACAAGGCTTTAGCATGCCTCATAATATATCTAAGTCGATGACGCCAAGATAAACAAAACATGCGGGATGTAGCCAAGTTACAGCATAATCTACGTTTACCGCTACCTGCCCTTTCCATAAAACAATTCACATTAAAATGTCAGAAGCAAGCACGTGCTGATAGAAAATGCCGGCACTGAACCATGGTCACTAATTAAATCCCACAAGATAGCAAAAGCTTTTCGTGCGCACGATAACTGATTTGGCAAACTAAACACACAATGTCGGCAGCAACCACATCGCAAACTTGGTGTTGGAACAAACTTGAACTAACTTTAACTCCCTGCTACAGAGAAAACATATGCTCTCAGCACCGAAGTGGCTATCTTGCATCTGGGTGTGGATAATGGCCCAGACGTATTTCAAGAAATTCCTGCCTCAACACAACCTGTGACACACCCAACACATCATTCGTTCATTCCCACGCGGGAAATGAAAAGGGGATTCTAGTCTCGGCAGCGCTATTCAGCGAAACTATCGGCTATCAAAACTGTTAATTGTACACAGCACATTGTAGAACTCTAGCATTCGCAGAGGTCAGGAGGTCCGCATGAATGTCTATACGTCGAGGCGTCGTGGCTACAAAAACGCCCGACTTATCATTGAGGATTTTGTCCTCAGGCGTTGTGGCCTGTGGAGTGTAAACAAAATAGAAGTAAAAATATTCCTCAATTGGAGAGCTATCGTAGGGGATTCCGTTGCTGATATTGCATTTCCCAAAAGGGTTATTTTCACAGGCAATAGCTCTGGAACGTTATACCTCCGGGTGAACAGTGGAGGACACGCGACGTTCTTGCAGTATGCAGTTCCTTGCATTATCGAGAAGCTATCTGTGTATTTTGGGTTTAAAGTTATAAACTCAATAAAAATAATACAGTAGCAGGAATTTGCAATGTTCCTATTGGGTTGTAGAGGCACGATGCAATAGCGCGGTGCAGAACTAAGGAACAGATGGACATCCGGAACTTTATTCATTTTCTAGAAAATACTTTGAGCGCAATAGTGAACCTTATAGGATCAGTGTATGAGTTCACTACATAAAGTGAGATGCTTGCCATTATTCCGCTAATGCTATTTTTTGTGCTTGAAGAGAATTTGCAAGGACACAGAGCTTCTCTATAGAAAGAGCTTCCGCTCTAGTATTGCGATCGATATTGCATTTTTCAAGAACTTCTTCCGCATTATCCACCCGCAACTTTAGAGCATTAAGTATAGTCTTGCGTTTGCAGTGGAAAAGCATCTTCAATACGCTACATAAATACGAGTAGTCTACCATTGCCCTGGGAGTCTTTAGTGGGGTAATGTTGACCACTGAAGAATGTACTTTTGGCGCAGGAGAGAAAACTTCGGGGGGAAAATCTGCAAC
>NZ_CP046391.1:297708-329477 GCF_012790675.1 Anaplasma platys | reverse complement strand
CTGAAGAATGTACTTTTGGCGCAGGAGAGAAAACTTCGGGGGGAAAATCTGCAACCTATACAACCTACATCCACCGGCAAACTGCCAGCTATAGCTTCAAACCCAATAGTGCAGCGAACTATAGCGAGAATCTCCCCCCTTGAGTAATCGTATAACTTCTTCCACCATAGCGGGAACACACAAATACCCGTATCTATACAAGCCATTTATTCTGGCAGCGTTCTTCTCCCATACTATTTTTGGTATATTGTCACTAAAAGCCGGCCTGCAAGCCGTCATCATGGAGGCAATTCTTGCTTCAGCAAACCCTTTATGCAGGGAATAGGCTGCAGAAAGAATTTCTAGGGCTGATTGCACAGATATTTCAGAAAAGTCACAACTTTCTATTTCAGTAGCCCCAACTAGAAACATACTATTTGGCCTAGGCACGACATAAATACTATATCTGGGATGCACCACACGGATTACGTTTTCAATGGAAACGTTCGGTGCCTGCAGCAATATAGACTCCCCCCTTACACCACGTAAGCCTGGCAAATCAGCCTTTGCTCCTATCCCCCGGCAATCGAAAACAAAATTAAATACGTGCGACCCTTCTTCAGTGACTATCTTGCCATGAGTAATACCAATTACCCTAGTGTTGGCATGCCAGCACACATTATGCTGCCTCAGGGTTCTCTCAACACATTCGAACAGCATCACGTTATCTATACTGCCCTCCCCCGGCACCTTCATGCTATACGCAACAGAAAGCCCTTCTCCGACACTATGGGTTATTTTCAGATCATCAAATAGTCCTGGAAAACGATTTTGTATAAACTCACGCCTCCTTTCGAGATCCGACAAGTCGGCCCGGTGCGCAACTATTACACTCCCCGATGAACGAAAGCAGGAACTTGCTCCAACGTAGCTGACTATTTCTGGCCACAGTGATATAGACCTTCTTCCCAAGCCCACAACTAAATCACTTATGCTCTCAGCCTCTGAATATAAAGAGAGCATGCCACCTGCAACGTACCCGCAACTCTTTCTACCGATGGTATCGTCCTCATCGAAAATTGAAACACTCCACCCTTCGCGTACTAATGCAAGTGCCAGAAGCCTACCTACAAGGCCCGCTCCAGCTACTCCGGCAGTTTTCGTCATACGTCCCTTAATCCACCATGGCACACCAAGCGCGAAAGCCGCAAGGAATGTTACCCGAAACACTCTTGGGAAATGTCGCAAAAATCTAGAGCTCTGTAAATACTTTTGAGAATAAAACCGCAGCAATGGCATATGCCAAACTACCTGCACAACGCGTTTAATACATCGGCACATCACCTGGTTGCGTTCTTGTTGCTCAACGCAAAAACAACTGAGATCACCAAAATTACAAGTGCCATCCCACAAGCACCACCCGTTTAGTCTTTATCGTAAATATCGTAGCGAGTCGTATAGTCACGGAACTTACCCTTTTCAGGCTCAAAATATAGCCTGACGTTACCTATAGGCCCATTACGTTGCTTGGATACCAAGACATCGGCCAAATTGCTGATTGCGTCCATTTTCATTTGCCACTCTGCATGCTTGGAAGTACCTTCAGCAGGCTGCTTTCTCAACTCGTAGTACTCTTCCCGGTACAAGAACATCACCACATCTGCATCTTGCTCAATACTTCCCGAATCTCTTAGATCAGACAGCTGCGGCTTCTTATCATCCCGCTGCTCCACAAGCCTTGATAGCTGTGACAAGGCAACCAACGGTACATTTATTTCCTTGGCTATAGCCTTAAGACCCTGGGTAACTTCCGAGACCTCTTGAACTCGGTTCTCCCCGCTTCTTTTAGTTGTTCCCTTGATAAGCTGCAAGTAGTCTATGAAAACCACTCCTACGTTATGCAACTGATGCATCCGCCTAATTCTGGTACGGAGCCCACTAATGGAAAGCACCGAAGAGTCGTCTATAACCAATGGAAGATCACATATACTCTCGCTGGCTCTCAAAACTTGTTGTAGATCACTACTGCTGATTTTACCCGACAGGGCCTTGTACGAGCTAATTTCTGACTCTATTGATATGAGACGAGACGCGATGTGCTCTGCGGACATTTCAAGAGAGAAAAAACCCACGCTCTTACCTTTGTCTTTAAGCGACTTGCAAGCATTAAGCGCCATGTTGAGAGCTAGTGCTGTTTTACCCATGGACGGCCGCGCTGCCAAAACTATAAGGTCAGAGTTTTGCAGCCCACTAAGCAAATGGTCTAAATCTTTAAGGCCTACCGAAATACCCTGCAGCTCATCCTTATTAGCCTTAGCGCTTTCAATCTTTTTCCTAACATCCCCTATCAATGTGGAAAATACGTGATAGTTTTTATCGGACTTGCCCTGGTTACCCAACAAGAAAAGCTTCTGCGATGCATCCTCTATTTGATGCTCCGCAGGGTTATCACAATCGTAATCGTAGGCATTCCCAACAATGTCCTGCCCCAATGCTATAAGGCACCGACGCAAATGGGCGTCAAACACCACCCTTGCGACACTTCTTATGTCAAAGACCACACTCGCTTTAGCGGCAATTTTCGCTAGATACTCCCCTCCTCCAGACTCAATTAAAGCCTCGTCGTTATCAAAAAACATCTTGAGGCTTATTTCGTTCGCCGAGATCCCTCTCTTGTTTATCTTGAGTACTTGATCAAAAATCCGCCCATGCAGGGGATCGTAGAACACCTCAGAACTAATTATGTCTTCCAGTGCATCGCAGATTCTATTATCCCTAAGCATCGCACCAATTAGCATTTGCTCAGCTTCTATATTACTGGGCAACCCAGAAATACCCTCCAGTGATCCCTTGTCTCCTGAACTCTGCACAGAACTACCACCCAAATCTAGGGTTTATACTACCAGATATCTGCATATAAAGCCACCATTCTACCGTGACCTTCCCTTATACTTTCCCTGGTACATTCCCTTCATACTCACCAGCATTTGCCAAAACCCGTTGGGAATATCCGAGGATTTAATGCCCCCTAGTCGCTGGCGCTTTTCAGACATAACATATCTTGTCCATCGTCCTATAGGCTCCATAAGCCCTATAATTCTTACCGCACTTTGGTATTCCGACTGTTCTTCATGGCTCTGCTGCAACACCTGAACTTGCACCTTCTCCCGCACAATTTCCCGATGCTTCTTTTCCAAATACCGCCTATGCTTCTCCTCTTCGGTAAGATTCTCTTCTTCGTCGTGCCCGCTGAATAATCTAATTACGAAGTCTCGCACAGCGCCGAAAGAAAGCCTCAGCAAACCTAAAAAAACCACGATCGCCAAAACAGCTAAAAAGACCTCTAGGATTTTTAGAGCCATAACTACTCAGCACGACATTAACAACACAGTATTTTAACATGATGTGGTACATTGAGAAAGCCATTGCCTAAGACACTCACATTCTTGTACCATTTGTTGGGCGCGATTGCCCGCAAGCAATCGTATAAGGAGCCTGTATACAGCTCTAAACTTTGTTGTACATGTATTATCAGCCATGCAAGCTAGCAGACACATTAGATTAGCTATGGAGGAAGCACTCTCCTCGGTTGAGGAGGTTCCCGTGGGTGCCGTGGTCGTGAAAAACGGCGTAGTGCTATCGAAAGCACATAATTTAACAATAAATAATTTCGATCCCACTGCCCACGCAGAAATCTTGGCAATTAAAGAAGCCTGCGCCACACTAAAGACATGCATACTGGAAGGTTGCGACCTATACGTAACGCTAGAACCCTGTGCAATGTGCGCACAGGCAATATCCTTTGCTAGAATTAGACGCTTGTACTTTGGAGCATATAACGAAAAACTAGGAGGAATAGAAAACGGCGCCCAGGTCTTCAAATATTGCACCCACGTGCCTGAAGTTTACGGCGGATATCTAGAACGGGAAAATGCTGAAATCCTCAAAGGATTCTTTGCCAAAGTACGATCGACTTAGTCTGCGGTGCACACGATCAAAACGCGCACCATAGTAACAATGCACCATGTCATCGGAAAGGGTATCCTAAATCCCTTCCCCCTACAGCCTAATTAAGCTAGACCCCCAGGTTATGCCTGCGCCGAAAGAAGTCAATAATACCAACTGCCCCTTGCGTATGTCGCCACGGTCAAGGCCGCTTTTCATCGCCAACGGAATCGATGCGGCAGAAGTGTTGGCATGGTCTTCTATTCCAAGCACTATTTTCTCCATGGGAAAGCCCAATCTCTTCGCCACCGACTCCACAATCCTAATATTTGCCTGATGAGGAATAAACCAGTCAATATCGTCAATGCTGACGGAATTCATGTTTAAGAGCTCAGTTATCGATGCGGCTTGCCTCAAGATGGCGTGCTCGAAAAGCACCGTACCACTCATACGTATTTTACCAGCAGTACCCGTAGAAGCTACACCACCGTCGGTCGATAAAACCTCACTCAGTGCCCCATCTGCCCCCAGCAATGTGGATATTATACCAGCATTATTGTCCGTCTCTTCTCCTCGTAACACACATGCCCCTGCTCCATCACCAAATAAAACACAAGTGGATCTATCGTGCCAATCTACTATCTTTGACATAGCTTCGGCGCCGATTAAAAGAGCTACCTTCGCGTGCCCGGTTCTTATAAGGCCGTCAACAACTGCAAGTGAGTACACAAATCCCGAACACGCAGCGTTCAAGTCAAAAACCATGGCTCTTCTACAACCAAGCCTTCCCTGAACAGCAGCTGCACAACTCGGCAGAGTTTTGTCTGGAGTTGACGTTGCCACAATTATCAAATCTACAGTGTCAGCAGTAACTCCTGAGGCGTCTAAAGCATCAACAGCAGCCTTGACAGCCATATATACAGTAGTTTCATCCTCAGCAACAATATGCCTACGCCGTATCCCGGTCCTGCGGAATATCCACTCGTCTGTAGTATCAACAATTAGAGATAAGTCATCATTAGTAACAACCTTTTGAGGCAAAAAAGCCCCCACTCCGCACAAAACTGTTCTCATCATCCGATTTCACTTATCTCCGCAGCAATTCTGGAAACAACATCGTGCCGCGCCGCGCTGACTGCCGCTTTTATTGCATAGGCAAAAGCTTCCCCATCTGCACCGCCATGGCTCTTTACCACAATGCCATTTAGCCCAAGGAGCATGGCTCCGTTGTACCTATCCGGATCCAACCTACCTAGCATCCGCTTGATGCCACCACGCAAAAGCAACCCACCAATCCTTCTAATCAAAGAGGACCTCGCAGTATCCTTAAAAGCAGAGAAGATCAAATCAGCAGTCCCCTCCATAGCCTTAAGCATTACGTTCCCCGTGAAGCCGTCAGTAACCACAACATCCACCTTCCCCGCCAGGGCTTCATTTGCTTCTACGTACCCATGAAAATTTACTTTGGATCCCGCTTCCCTGAGCAGAGCGCAGGCCTCACGCACCGCGACAGTGCCCTTGACTTCCTCCTCGCCAATATTTATCAACCCCACCTTTGGATCGCTTCTTCCTAGTACAGTTTTCGCAAAAGCGACCCCCATAAGAGCAAACTGAAACAGCGCATACGCATTACATTCGACGTTTGCACCCAGATCAACGATGACAAAACTGTCCTTTTTTGACGGCGCGGCAGTGACTATAGCTGGCCGATCTATGTCCTGCATGGTGCCCAGCACACATCGAGAAACAGCCATCAGAGCCCCAGTATTCCCAGCAGAAACCATACCCTTCACCAGGCCCTTCTTCACATCTTCAACGGCTTTCCACATGCTGGAGTTCCTTCTGTGTCTTAGCGCATAAGACGGCCGATCAGAAGCCAACACAGCATCAGCAACATCTATAAAAACGCTGTTAGCGACAACTCGCTTATACTTCGACAGCACAGGCAAGACAACGTCGCCTTTCCCGTAGATACTGAAGTGCACCCTGCCTTCACAAGGTATAGCGCCAGACAGTACGAGGTCTGCTCCCTCTATTACCGCATCGGGAGCTGCATCACCCCCCATTGCATCCAGCGCGAGGGACAAGCACTCATCTTGACCTTCTGTCATAAGCCCTACACTTTCGATTTAGCTACTTGCTTTCCATTGTAATACCCTCCCAAGCACACCTGATGCGAAAGCTTATACTCACCAGTTGTGGGATCTATAACTACGTTAGGCACCGAAAGACCCCGGTGGGAGCGGTGCATATTGCGACGAGACTTTGACTTTTTTCTCTTAGGTACAGCCATAGCACAACTCTTGTTGACCAAAGCCCTGATTATCACCCAGAAAGTAAATATAAGCAACAGCACTTTGCGACGCATAGCCTAATTTGTTGATAATATTATTAACATGATGTACTAAAGGGCTGGCAGAACTGCAGTGCAGGCTGTGCATCATGGGTAGCCTTGCTCCCGGCTAGTATTGTGTTGTGGCAATTCTTGCCGTGAAATACCCACCTCCGACTGCATGTAGGCATGTTTTAACAACAAGTGGTGCGCATGTATAAAAATTTTGACTTCAAGGTGCTGATTGAACATGGGAATGCCCGGATAGGCTCCTTACGCACGCCACATGGGGTTATATCAACTCCTGCTTTCATTTTTTGTGCGACAAAGGCTTCAGTGAAGTCTCTAGACATGCGTGCAGTTAAGGATTGCGACACTCAGATTATACTTTCAAACACCTACCACTTAATGCTGCAGCCCGGAGAGAAAACCGTAAGGACGCTCGGGGGACTACATAAAATGACGGGCTGGAATGGCCCTATGATGACAGATTCTGGTGGGTATCAAATTTTCAGCCTTGGCTACGGATCAGTTTCTGAAGAGCTCAAGGGGAAACAACGGCGCCGTGGCGCATCTCTGATAAAGATAGCTGAAAATGGAGCATATTTCAGATCTTATATCGACGGCAGTCTGCGCCACCTTACCCCGGAAAGGTCTATGGAAATACAGCGCATGTTGGGAGCCGACCTGGTGGTGGTGCTCGATGAATGCACTCCTTTCCACACGAGCTACGACTACACTAAGGAGTCCACGCTCATGAGTATGCGCTGGGCAACTCGCTCGAGAGAAGAATTTGAACGACATGATGACGGTTCTCAGGCGCTTTATTGCGTCATTCAGGGGGGAATATACCAAGAGCTTAGACAAATGAACTGCGAATTCGCCAATGATGCAGCGTTCTTTGGTAATGCTATAGGCGGGTCACTTGGCTCATGTAAGCAACAAATGTACGATACTGTACAGATGACTAACAGCATGCTTGATAAGGGTCGTCCAGTGCATCTCTTGGGAATAGGAAATGTTGTCGACATATTTCACGGAGCCCTGCTTGGAGTGGACACCTTCGATTGTGTCTACCCCACACGCATAGCCCGGCACGGAGCAGCTTTGGTAAAACCTGCAAATAGGGATAATCCCAGCAAGGAGTACATAAACCTTAACTCCGCACATTGTCGGGGCAACATCGACCCTATAGAAAGTGACTGTCCTTGTTATACTTGCAAAACCCACTCAAGAGGATATTTACACCATCTGCTGAAAGCTCGAGAGTTGCTGGCTTACTCACTGATCACTATACACAACATACGTTTTATGAACGACTTAATGCAGCTGGTTAGAAGGGCCATAGCAAACCGCACCCTGGAAAGGGAACTTGCTATCTGGAACCTGAACTGAAGAAGCCCACAAACCGACATACACAGTGGCTTGTTACGCGTACAGCCCTTACTGTACACCTTTTACACCGCAGCTAAGGGTGTTCTTCAAGGTATGCTTTGATGTCGGCCGACTTCGGATTCTGAAAGATCTCCTTTGTCGAGCCTTTTTCAATTATTCTCCCACCTGAAAAAAACACCACCTTGTCGGATATTTTTTGTACCTGCTTTATGGAGTGAGTAACGACCATAATAGTGAAGTTTTTCTTCAAGTCCCTAATGAGGTTTTCAACAACGCCGGTAGCCAATGGATCAAGGGCTGAACATGGCTCATCCATGAGCAACATAGTTGGTCTCACAGCTATGGCGCGCGCAATGCACAATCTCTGCTGTTGCCCTCCAGACAGCTGACATGCATTGTCTCGCAGCCGACCACGTAGCTCTTCCCATAGGCCAACGCTCCTTAAGCTCTCCTCGACGATGGCATCTAGCTTTTTCTTTCCCCTGGCCATGCCATGCAATTTTGGACCATAGGCAATATTGTCGTATATGGACTTCGGAAATGGGTTTGGCTTTTGAAACACCATCCCCACCTTTGCCCTCAGCAGCACCACATTGGTTTCTTCAGACAAAACATCCATTCCACCAATGTCAATCTTGCCCTCTACTTTACAATTCGGAACGAAATCGTTCATGCGATTAAAACATCGCAAAAATGTTGACTTGCCACAACCCGATGGGCCAATCAGCGTGGTTACCTCGCGCTTGCGCACATCAAGATTTATATCGAACAGAACCTGCTTACCTTCGTACCACAAATTGAGATTCCTCACCACAGCGTGAACATCAAGCATACCAGCTATACCATTCCCCAAGACAACACACACGCAACAATGGCACCTGCAAAGCATCTGCTAGACCTTCTCGGCAGGCAACGATCAAGCAACAAGCTCCCATAACGGTCGCCACCCGACTCATGATAAGTAACACACACGAACTCGTTCAACTTAAAACTCCATATTACGATACCACGAGGAAACATTGACCAAAATCCACAGTGACGAAGCCCACGGCTCATCCCAACAAATACGTTGCTGTCCCCCTCTCGCAACTACAAAATTAAGTTATTTAGTGGCTATGACTCCTACTATAAACGATCTGTACTCTTTTCAAGCATACGACCTAACACTCACAACCATGCAATCCTATGCACTGACCTCCTTGAAACCCTAGTAGCACTGCCACAAAACCGCCACACTACTGAAATCTCAAAACACTCAGCCACACGCTACCGCGAAAGGCACAACACCGCCCCGCACGACATAGAAAAACAGTAGCTAAAGCTCTACCAACAGTATACAGAACGAAAAGCGCTCACCCACACCATGTAACTAAATATTGTGTCACAAATTACCCTCTGTCCACTATTTTCAGAATAGAAATTTCAATTAGATTATCCGGAATCGTTCGGCACCATCACTTTAAAAACAACCCTACGGACTTGGATGGAAAACAACGAAACTCTCTCAAAAAGGAAAACCGTTATAATTCCTTCCCTATGACCCAATATTTACCGCGGTAATACAGCAACGGGCTGGTATCCTCAAGGATATCACAATCAAGCACGCGACCCACTACGATCTTATGATCTCCCCCATCATAGACGTTGTACAACGCGCAGCGAAAGTAAGCCAGCGCTCCACAAACTACTGGTATTCCTGAATGCACGGTGAAACTGTGTTTCTCCCAGTGCTCCGCGCTTCGGTCAGCAAAATCCTGCGAGACGTCCTTTTGTTTGTCTCCGAGAATGTTAACTACAAACCCAGAACAGCTGGTAAACGTTTGAAACCTAGAAGCCGTCCTCTGCACGGAAAACAGTACCAAAGGAGGATCCAATGATACAGAGTTAAAGGAGCTCACAGTAATGCCACATCTGCCACCCGATGTATCCGTAGTCGTGACCACAGTTACCCCAGTGACAAACCTCCCCACACAGGACCTAAAACGCCCCGGGGGTACACTTTCTAACTGCATTTTGAGAGAAGCACAAGAGGCCCATGAAAAACTAAAATCCCCTACCGAAACATACGCCTACGAACAGCAGCACCCCGGCGTATATGTTGGTCTTGAACATATACATACATCTGCTAGGATTGTCAAAATCTGTCTTCTTGTACTGGTAGTAAAATATTCCCGCACACAACGACATAAACACATAGTAAGGCCATCCTAGCTGGGAGACAAACCCCGCAGAAGCCCACATAGTGGTAGTGAGCACGTATAGCCGTTTCACGTAGAGACCCGCGTTAGCGCCGAACTTGATCGCCGTACTCTTTAGCCCCAAAGCCTCGTCGTCCTTCCTATCTTGCTGCGCATATATAGTGTCAAAGGCGGTAGTCCAGAACACACATCCAATGTATATCAGCACCGCCCCCAGAGTTATTCTGTTAGCAGCCATAGCTGATCCTATAAGTACGCCAAAGTTCCAGACAATTCCCAGAAAAAACTGCGGATAAGAAAAAAACCTCTTCATCAGAGGGTACAGAACGACACCCACTGCGCAGAACACACTTAGGTAAAAAGACAACGCATTGGTAAACAGCAGTATTAAGCACGCAACACTCACCAAGGGGACAAGCGCCCAAAGAGCGCGCTTAACTGTCAACCTACCAGCAACCAACGGCCTGTTCTTGGTTCTAGCAACGCGTCCATCTATGTTTATATCAAATATGTCGTTAACTATACATCCAGCCGACCTCACTACCGCAGCAGCTACCGCTACGATCAAGCACAGCCCTATCGTTTTAAACACACTTTCAGAGACGAGAGCAACGCTGGCGCAAGAGGGGAAGGTTGCCAAGAGGGAAATCTCAGAGCTCTTCAACCTTAACAAATCAACATACGGCCCCAACCTAACAAAAGTGGCTTTCACCCTACTCAACATAGTAAATCCTCATCTCAGCGACCCCCAAATAACCCCATCAGGGTTGCACTGCTGCCAACTACACCACCACTGATACAGCGCATAGCTTTTTTACCACAAAATCCATCCTGCTCAACAAATTTACTCTGCTATATCGCCAAAAATCTTTGTTAAATAAACGCACAAGGCATGCTTTATGGATGTGTTAGCTAATAGATTGCTGTAGAAGTCACCAAAAATTGAGATATATGCCCTGGCTTGAAGCACTTTGTATGCGAGTAGACGCTAGATGAACTCCGCATCCGAAATGGCAGCCAATGAAAAAACAAAAACTTGAGCGGCCAGCACAATGCAGGAATGAACCACCATATGCTTTCAGACTGCAGCGGCAGTCTTCCCGGTCAAAGACTATCTGAACATATAAACAACTTTGTGTAATGTGTATATAAGCCAGCATTACATAAATTCTGCACTACAACAGAAAATTAAAACATGAGAACTGGCCTTCCTGGCAGGAAATACCTGATACTGCAGCAAAAAACTTTGATGCAATATCGACACGCTTCCTGAAAAATATTCAGGCCCCCTGACCAATTGGGTAAATTATATATTTCTCTCTCCCAATCGCAGCTCTATGGGGCTAAGGAAAACAAAAAAACAGCGGCTTTCTCCAAGACTTTATACCATGGTTTCACCGAAGCTTGTTGGATAGTAAGCAAAACTCAAAAATGCTTCCAAGGTAACAATCATGGCCCAAAATAGGTAGATGCTGCTACTATATGCCAAGATGCATTAAACACACCTGCCAGGGTGCATCGTGCTCAAATACCCCGCAACAACTGGCAATATCCTCCAAACCTTCTCTATAACATCGCCCTTGTATAGGAAACTTTTTATTGCACGCAGCCATAAAACATGGACAGCACAAAGGTGTGTGACCGTTGTAACCATAATACACATAGCGCTCTTATTTTACCGCGGATTGGGTTGGTAATTGTTGTTTTTATCACACCATAACTTATCGCCAGCAAAAATGTTATTTAACCGCAGTGCAGCACAATTTCTCGAAACAGAGGCCGATTAAACCCCATTTCATTGAGGCTAATAGTGCTTGACAATGCTGGGTACAAACTGTAGCCTGGAGCGTTATTTACGCTGGTAAGTTGGTTAGGTGGCATGAAAAGAACTTTTCAACCGAGCAGGCTAGTCAGGAAGCGCAGGCATGGATTTCGTGCCAGGATGTCCACAAAGTGGGGCAGAAAGATCCTTAATAGACGGCGTGCAAGAGGTCGGGGCGTTTTATGCGCCTGAGGGGCTTGGTTACCCTCAAGAAGAGAAAAGAGTTCTCGTACATAAGGTTGTCAGGAGTTGCTGTCGGTAGCAGGGGCTTGTTGCTGCAAGCTGCTGCTGGTGATGCTATGGGTTTGCCCACGGGTGGTGCAGTGCGTGTTGGGTTTACTGTGAGTAAGAAATCCGGGAATGCCGTGACGCGAAACAAGATAAAGCGCAGGTTACGCGTGGCTGCAGAGGATGTGATAGCGAAAAACGCGAAAAGGAGTTATTGCTACGTGCTCGTAAGCAGTAGTAGGTTGGCAACAACACAATTAAGTGAACTGCAGACCTGTTTAACTTCCTGCCTCAAAAAGTTGGGGCTCCACTTGTAGTTTGCTGGGTTTATCACTGGTAGGTATGAGCTTCATAAAATTGTTTCTGTCCTTCCCAGCGATAGCGTTGTTGCTGTTCACGGGGTTTAGGCTCTCTATTGCGTCTGGTTGGTTGCAGATAAGAAAGTTGCCACAAGCATTTAGCTTCCTGTTTAAGGATAGTACGGGTGGATTCACGTCCGTTGCTGCGGTTTGCGCCATAGTCGGCGGAAACCTAGGTGTCGGGAATCTGTCAGGCACCGCTGTGGCTCTCAGAACGGGAGGGCCAGGGTTCATAGTGTGGATGACACTAATTATTGTAGTGACTTCCATAATAAAGTACACAACTTGCTATATAAGCATGTCTACCAGTGAGCAGGTGGATGGCAGGGTTTATGGAGGCCCTGTAGTATATTTACAACAATGGACGAAAAAACACTGGGTTGCGTTGCTAGTAACAGCAGTGACCTTAGTTTGCGCTTTGACAGTTGGAAACTTGGTGCAAGTGAATTCACTGTCTATATCAATGCTATTGGTCGAGAAGCCTCCGTTGTTTGCGGCCATAGGGATGGCATTGGCTTTGCTGTATGTAACAACGCTGAATGCAGAACGCCTGAGCAACGTAATATCGAAAGTGGTGCCCGGTATGTCGATAATATACCTGACGCTTGTTATAACCGCATTAAGCAGGTTCAGCGATGGTATAGTTCCGTCGTTAAAGTTGATATGCGAAAATGTATTTTCCGTTGGAAGTTTTAAAGACGGTGCATTTATGGCATTCATGGCAGAAACTTTTGCCATAGTGCAGGTAGGGGCGCTGCGTGGAGTATTTGCCACAGATATAGGTTTGGGACTAGAGGGTACAGTACACGCAATGGTAAAAGGCGATAAGCGCATTGGAAATGATTTTGCAACTCAACAAAGTCTAATATCGCTAATTTCGCCATTCATTGTTGCTATAGTTACCTTTCTGACTACATTGGTGCTACTAACTACTGGTGCCTGGACTGATCTAAGTCTTATAAGCACAAACATGTGTTTTAATGCGTTCATGCGCGCGATAGGCACTGATTACACTGAATATCTGCTAATACTCGTAGTATTCTGCTTTTCGTTCACCACAGTACTGACTTGGTTCATCTGCTCGAAAGAGGTGCTATCGTATGTTTCTAACAACAATAAGTGGCTCGAAAAGTTGTGGACAGCATTTTTCATTCTGATGATTCCGCTGGGAGCTTTGGGAACTGCAGAGCTTTTTTGGGATATTGCAGACATTTCAATATCCATCTCCATAATAATAAATTCCGTGGGAATTTTGATGATATTCGGGAAATATAAAAAAGAAATATTTACCGCAACAATTGAGAAAAAGTCCCTATCGCGGAAGTCTTGGGGCAAGCGGTAGCTCCGCTAAACAAAATTAGCACACAAATGAAAGCTCTACTTAAAAGACAAAGAAAAAATGCTATGCTGCATCCATGAATTGTAAATCACACAATGCCGAGCCATCCAGCGTGTACATGTACGATAAAAAATACCCATGAATGCTCACGTCTACTCTTGCTTAGGGTAAACGAGCTTAAAACTGAATTTCGCTTTGAAAACGGCTCTAATTCGCCATCGCAGACGCCTAGCTACAAAGCGCCAGCGCGAAACAACTGCTAACTTTACCATGTGGCATCACAACAGGCTTCCGCACTTCCACTAACCAGGATATAGGACATGTCGTTCACGCATTGCGCTTACATCCGTCTATTTTCATGAACTTACCTCAAATATCCCATGGAGTTCTTGTGCCATAATCTTTGGGTTACAGATCTCTCAACCAAAATAGAGTGCCGCCGTAACCACACGTAATGCACACCGTAGTTATATATATCACTTAAAGTAATGTGTCTAACCCCTGCACACACCGCAGGATATAAATCAAACCCATTATATATAATCAACTCAGCCCCATTGCAGTGACTTATCAAAAAGTCTGCATGCTGTGATATTATTACCCTACCCAAGTAGATACAGCCCGAAGTGAAGCACCGTAACCTTCCTTCTTTTCCAGTATAAATATGCTTGTATATGGCCCGTTGTTTGTTGTCGCTAGCCCACTTAGTATACCTACGACCGCGACCACTACCATTTAAAGTGCAAAAATAAAGCTGTGAATCTATATCTTTCACCACTACAGACTTTTGGTCCAAAATGATATCTGGGGTGTTATACAGCGCCGCCCACACCGCACCTAAAGCTCCCACAGCAACACCAGAAATTGACCCTGCGCCGCGCGCACAACATGCTACGATCATGCCACAAGATATAAGCAAAACTGCACCGCCAGGAATGGCACTAAAGTTTGTAATGGCCCACTCAGAGCGCGCACACAATTTTGCAACACCTAACACCACTCCAACTGCATGCTCTAACAAGTATGAAATGGGAACACGCAGCGATGTTGACATGATTATCTGATAGACAATACCTAGCGGCATAACCACAAATGTTGTTATGGGAACCGCAATTATATTCGCTAAAACTCCAACAATAGAGAAATAATGAAAGTGATATATAACGTACGGCGCAGTCGCTATAGTAGCTATACACGAACTTATTACTGTCTTGGCCACGTATTGTGCAACACTACCTGCAGGAAATGTTACAGAAGCCAACAGTCCCCCTGTAGTGATCAGTGCTAAAACAGCAGCAAATGACATCTGAAAGCTGGGTGAAAAAACAGCCTCAGGTGAAAATAGCAACATAACGAACGCCGCTACCGACACTGATGCCAGTGCAGCGTGTCGCCTATTGATCATAATGCCACAAAATGCCATAAATACCATTACGAAGGCACGCCTCGCGGAAATTGGCATACCTGCAACAAGTAGATAAAAAAAGCTCAATACTATCGCAGCTACGGCACATAATTTCTTTGCGTCATAATTCAATGAAATTCTCTCAGTAAATGCAACCAAGCATCTAAAAAACAAAAACGTAATTCCAGCAACAAAAGATAAGTGGAGCCCCGAAATTGCTAAAAGGTGTGCTAAACCTGAGTTTCTCATGTTAGTCAAAACTTCTGCTCTTAAACCCGATCTTTTGCCTATGAGTAGGGCAGCAAGCATTTCAGCACAATCCTCGCTCAGGTAGAGCAAAAACCTTTCGTAGCCTCTGGTACGTATCCTCTCAATCCAGTCATGAAGCTTTACTCTTTCGGATTTTGCATATAGCTGCACCTCTGACACAGCAAATCCAGTGGCTGCAATGCCTTTAAAATATGCGTATCGAGCAAAATCAAAACCATTCGCCGAATCCGGAGGGCCCGGCGGATGAAGCACTGCAGAAAACACTACACGGTCACCAACTTCTATCAGGGGGTCTATGGCAGTTCTAACAGAAACCCTAGCGCAATATTTTTCAGATTTTCCACAATCAATTTCACAAATAAACATCTGCACATATTGCGGTTTATGATCGATCGCCCTAACTGCCCCAAGTAGGCTCTTAGCATACGTTTTTCGTTGCACACAAAAACTTCTAGGATGGCATAACAAGGTTTTGATATAAGCACCACCAAACCCCACCATTACCAACACAATTACCAACAATAGTGGTATTCTATAGGCTACTGCGGCTATCAACAGTGTGAAGTTTAAGATTATCAACGTCCCAAGCAACAAAATTGTAGGCTCACGTTCTAAAGAAAAGTACACAACGATTCCCACAGCCTGAAAAACAGGCATCCAGAGAACAACAAACCTCGCTCTATTAACCGTTGAATTTAAAAGGAACACCATGCATGCGACAGCATACAACCCAAAATTGAGCATGCTTTCCTATGAAAGTTTGCTTACTTATAAGGGTTAATTTTAAAATTGGAATCTTTAAAATAAAAATCACTACAAACTTACTACTGGCACCCTACCCGCCAAAGCACTATCGCACGACATGACTTCAAAAGAAGCCACTACTGCTCAGATCAAGAATACTCCAATTTGCGATTAATTGGTCTCCAGTCGAAGTTGCCCCCCTAACTCTTTTTCTACAACACTTATTATAGAATCTGTGACTTTTTTGATCTCGACTTCGGTCATAGTAGCAACCATAGATGTTATTAACACTGCCACCGCCATTGACACCTTTCCTGCCGCAATGTTTTCTCCTTTATATACGTCAAAAATTGCAACATCCTCCACAAAATCAACCGCTTTGATGACTGTAACCAGTGAACCAGATTTGACATTTCCATCGAGAATGAATGCAAAATCCCTGCGAACTGGCTGATATCTATTAACAACAAAAATACGATTATCCTGCCTGTTTACCGGAGTAATCCTGGACAAAAACACTTCAAAACACGCCACAGAATTTTTAAGCTCGAAAAACTCAAGAAAATCGGGATGCAACTCCCCTACGTAGCCACACAAGACACCTTCATGATATATGCACGCAGACCTTGCAGGATGCAGGTAGTTCTTTGATGTTTCCTCACGAAATTCCAAATGACCAGCTTCGATTCCATATTGAGAAAACACGCACTCTACATCAAACTTCACATCGAAAAAGTCAAACTTCCTAACGGGCTCATGCGGATTTCTAGCAATATTCCCTCCAGAGCGCACTCCACATATCACTGGTTCGCTTATATTTAGATCTAGATATATGTCCCCCAGCTCGAAAATTGCCACCGTCTCGGCACCACAAGCCTGGTTATTAGCGACAACTTGCAAGAGATTTGTCAGGACAGTAGGACGCATGACGTCAAACTGGCTACTTATCGGATTATCTATATACAGATGATCAACACTAAAACCCAACTTCTCCACCACGCTACCGCTTAAAAACGACCAGGTAACCACTTCCGTTAGCCCCGAAGAGATCATAAGCGCTCTGAGTCTGTTAGCAAAAGAGTCATCAAACGATGGCCCGCCCTCGATAGTTAACGAAGCGCTCTTAGTGTCAAATTCCTGTTCTTGTATCTCATCATAGCCATATATTCTCACAACCTCCTCTACTAGGTCCTGAGAACGGCATATATCAGAGCGCCAGGTAGGAATACAAACCTTCCAGAATTTTTCGCTCTTCACACTAACAGAAAACCCCAGCCTTTCCAGGATCCCCAGCATCTGGGCACTTTCCATATGCACATTGCAAACTTTGCCAACATCACCTGGATCAAAATCCACCTGCGAAACACCCTGAGACTTGTTTCCCGCCATTACAGGAGCATAGACTTCCCCACCACAGCATTCCACAATCAGATGCGTTACATAGTCAAGACCACGCTCTATGGATCTCGGATCTACGTACCTTGAAAATCTATAACTGGCATCAGTAGACAACTTAAGCCTTCTGGAAGACAAAGCGATATCAACGGGATCGTACCATGCCGATTCTAGGAAAATGTTTTTTGTTCCACGCGAACACCCTGTGTGTTCGGAACCCATAATCCCCGCCAAACAAAGTACAGTACCCTCAAGATCTCGCACTATCAAATCGCCAGCTGAAAGATCATACTCCTTCCTATTAAGAGCAATAAACCTCGATCCCTCTGTAGCTTGCTCTACAACAAGGCCATCACCGCGGATTTTATCCAAGTCATACACGTGCATCGGCCTGTTTAAAACAAGCATTACATAGTTAATTATATCGACCACACAAGATATAGAGTGAACCCCTGCAGCCATCAACCTATCCCGCATCCACCTGGGAGCGTGTTTGGTATTATCCACGGATTTTATACAACGGCCCGTAAAAACGCTTCCTGAGCGGACTTCCAAAGCCATAGGCGAAGGTACGAAACTCTCGCACACCGCATAATGAGGAAAATCTTTCAATTTCCCTACACCTGCTGCAGCAAGCTCGCGAGCAATTGCATAAATTCCCAAACAATCACCCCGATTGGGCGTAACACTTACCTCAATAATCGGGTCAGCAGGGAAAAACCTCTCTCCAACTTTGTATTGCTCTGGGGACAAATCAGCGATACCTTCGCCTTCCGCTCCGACGCCAAGTTCATCAAGTGAGCATAGCATACCAAAGCTCTCAACTCCCCTAAGGAGCACCTTTTGCACTAGCATACCGCTGATGGGAACACGAGAACCTATACACGCCAACACCGTAAGCATTCCAACACGGACGTTAGGCGCGCCACAAACTACTTGCAGATGTTCAGAACCATTCGAAACTTTACAGATACTTAGCTTAGACGCATCAGGATGCCGGCCTACCTCAAGCACTTCAGCAACAACCAGCCCATTAAAACCCGTCCCACAATCAATTAGCGCCGCTTCTATTCCAATAGCGGAAAGCTTGTCAACTACGTTGGGAGCCACCCAATCAGTGTCCAGATAATCCAATAACCAAGAATACGTGAACTTCACATATCACCTCAGATTATTAGCCGTCAACGGCCTTGAGACCTTTGTCCTTATCAACCAACTCAATTATTGCCACGGGAGCACAGTCACCCTTGCGGTAACCGTTTTTTATCACCCGCGTGTATCCACCATTCCGGCTTTGGTAACGCTTTGCAAGAACCCCCAACAGCTTATTAGCTACGCCCAGATCCCCTATCCTGGAGATCAACAGCCTCCTACCACACACAGGATCCTTCTGCGAATATCTTTTCGCAATAGTAATAAGCCTCTCCACCACAGATCTGAGATCCTTCGCCTTAGCGACAGTGGTTACAATTCTCTCACTCTTTATTAAAGAGATCGCCAGGTTTGACATCATAGCAACCCTATGAGCCGTTGGACGCGAAAACTTCCTGTAACTTACACCATGTCTCATGCCAATCCCCAGCGCTTACTTACTACCAACCCAATTAATCTTCGCTATACTGCTTGCTTAGATTCTCGATAGATTCTGGCGGCCAGTTCGGAACCTTCATCCCAAGATGAAGATTCATACTAGCCAGAACCTCATTTATTTCATTCAACGACTTCCTACCAAAGTTGGGCGTCCTCAGCATGTCAGACTCCGTCCTCTGAACCAAATCGCCTATATAGGTTATATTATCATTCTTGAGACAGTTATGCGAACGAACCGAGAGCTCCAACTCATCAACCTTACGCAGAAGATTATGATCATAAGGAAGAGCCCCATCCTCTTTTTCTACACTCTTTCTCGTTTCCTCAATTTCGTCAAAGCTAATGAAAGACTGCAGCTGATCTTGCAACACCTTAGCAGCAACTGCAACGGCCTCATCCGGAGTTACAGACCCATCAGTACCCACAGAAATTATCAGCCTATCATAGTCGGTGAACTGCCCTATCCTACTGCTTTCTATCTTGAATGCTACCTTCTTTACAGGACTGTAAAGCGCATTCGTAGCTATAAACCCAGGCCCCACATCAGAAGCGCCACCAGACCTCGAAGCAGCACGGTACTCAGAAGCAGGCACATATCCCTTGCCGCCGTTTACGTAGATCTTCATGCTGAAATCTACGTCCTTACCCAGAGTACATATGTACAAATCCTTGTTCAAAATGACACAATCCGCCGAGTCACCTATAGCAGCGGCAGTTATCTCACCAGGGCCCCGAGCAACCAGACGCAATACCTTATGTCCGGAATTTAGCAGCTTTACCCTGAGCATACTGAGATTCAGTACCAAATCTGCAACGTCTTCCCTAACCCCGGAGAGCGACGTGAGCTCGTGAGAAGCACCCTCCACCTCAATTCCGTAGACAGCGAACCCCCTCAGCGAAGACATCATAACACGTCTAAGAGCGTTTCCTAGAGTCAAAGCAAACCCACTTTCCAAGGGCTCAACAACCAATTCCGCCTCATTGGAGCCATTTCCTCCTACAACCTTTATAGAAGATGGCCGAGTTAACTTATTCCAATGATCCGCCATAGAGAGTCCACCGCCTCCATAGCACATACCACCGGCCCCATCGCTGTTAGAAATCGCCATAAATCTCTCTCACTTTAAACTACACCCTGCGCCTTTTCGGCAACTTACACCCATTATGAGGAAGCTTTGTGGTATCCTTGATGGACGTGACGCTGAGGTTACAGGTCTGCACAGCTCTGATGGCCGCCTCTCTACCTGCACCGGGACCTGATATACAAACTGATACCGTCTTCATCCCATTACGCTCAACAACAGCTTTCACAGCCCTCGCAACCGTTTCCTGAGCAGCATAAGGGGTAGCCTTCTTACTCCCCCTAAAATTACAAGCCCCGGCGGAAGTAGTAACGAGCACATGACCCTGCTGATCCGCTATAGTCACTATAACGTTGTTATAGGTAGCGCATATATGCACCCTACCAACAACGACACTTCTCTTCTTCTTAATTACCGCCATAAAACCCCATTACCTCTTCTTAGCGGCAACAGCCAATCTAGTGCCACCTTTACGAGTCCTAGCATTGGTGTGAGTCCTCTGCCCACGCACAGGAAGTTTCTTCCTATGCCTCAAACCCCTGTAGCAACCAATGTCCATCAAATACTTGATGTTCATAGCCACCTCTTTCCTGAGATCCGCCTCAACGATGCAATTAGCACGAATAAAATTCCTTATCCCAACTACATCATCATCACCCAGGGCAGATACCCTAATATTCTTGTCTATATTACAGCCCTCACAGATCCTATTAGCCAAGGACGGACCGACACCATAAATATAGGTCAAGGCAACCACCACACGCTTGTTTACGGGGATATTAACCCCACCTATACGCGCCACCAAAAACCCCTAACAAAAAAAAACACCAACGGAACCCCTGTATAGCAAATGTACCACTCAGCGTCAACTAGTTATTTAGACAATTAACCCTATGCTTGATATCAGCATGAACTTCATCCACAGGCCTGTTGCCATCTATTACAAGAACTTTTTCCCCGTAATATTGCTCTAACTCAACCGCGAACTCCTCATAGATGGAGAACCTCTGTCTGATAACAGACCCCGAATCATCAGTTCTGCGGCTGTAACTAGTACTGCCACACTTACCACAAGCTTCTGCTTGACTAAACATGGCGTTGCTCACCACACCGCACTCAACACAGACCATGCGTCCCAGTAGTCTATCCACCAACACATTAGCATCCACATCTAACTTCAATACAGCGCTTATCTCCTTACCTAGCAACTCGAGAGCTGCCGTAAGAAATTTAGCTTGCGGCATATTTCTAGGAAAACCATCAAGCAAAAAACCTGTAGTTTTCACTTTCCTTAACTGGCGCAATATTACCTCACAAACCAGCGGGTCACTTACCAGTTTTCCTGCTTGCATGACCATCTCAATCTCTTTACCCACTTCCGTATCCGAAGCTACTTCGGCTCTCAATAAGTCTCCAAGAGAAATGACGGAAATCACCCCGCGCATGGACTCAACAAGCAAGCGTGCCTGTGTCCCTTTGCCCGAGCCCGGAGCCCCGAATATAAGCAAGTTCATTTCACTTTTTTCCACAGCTCAGACTTTTTCATCAATGAGCTATACCTTCCAGAGTATATCTGCGTCTGCACCTGCGAAAAGGTATCATTGATGACGTTAACTATGATCAAAAAGCTCGTACCCCCAAGCGTGAATGATATGGCGTAATAGTGACGCATTATCTCAGGCACAACGCACACCACCGCCAGATACAGCGACCCTATAACTGTTAGCCTTTTTATTACAGCCTCAAAATACTCCCTGGTACTGTTCCCAGGCCTTTTCCCGGGAATAAAGCCACCGTTTTTCTTCAACATCTCCGACGTCTCTTTGGCATCGAACACTAAAGAGGTATAGAAAAAGGTGAAAAACACTATCAACGCAATGTACATAGCTATGTACAACATGCTATCCGCGGAAAAGTACTGCACTATAAAATCCGCCCATGGAGCACCAGAATTAAACTTAGCCAAAGTCATGAGAGATAACATGAGTGCATTAGCAAAAATCGGCGGTATTACCCCGGAGATATTTATCTTCAAAGGCATATAGCTAGAGTCACTATTGTAAAACCTACTCCCCACCTGCCGCTTCGGATACTGTACTAGAACCCTCCTATAGGACCTTTCAAAGAAGATAATAAGCAAAAAGAGCGCAAGAAACGCCAGCAGCATGGCAAACACTGCGAATCCCGTGATCTCACCCCTTTTACCAAGCAAGAAGATAGACGAAATGGAGCTGGGCAATTCCGATATAATGCCCACGAAGATAATCAGCGAGATACCATTACCAATCCCCCGGAGATTTATACGCTCTCCAAGCCATAACAAAAACATAGTACCCGCCAGCATGCTACTCACACCGACAATTCTGAAAGTCATACCAGGATCCATGACCACAGTGACATCGGGTGTATTCATACGCTCGAGTCCCAATAAAACCATAAGCCCCTGTATCACACAGAAGACTACCGCCAAATACCTAGTGTACGAATTTATCTTATTCCTACCAATTTCCCCTTCCTGTCGCATCTCATTCAGCGCAGGAATCGCGGCAGTTAGCAACTGGACCATTATAGATGCCACTATGTAAGGCATAACATTAAGGGCAAATATTGTCATCCGCCCCAGTGCACCACCAGAAAAAACATTGAATATTCCCAACACACCAGCAGTGTGACCGGACACTATCTCTTCTATAACACTAAGATTAATTCCGGGAATTGGAATGTACGTACCAAGCCTGTACACCACCAAAGCAAACAGCGTAAAACCAAACCTTTTGAGCAAACCAACCCGACTTAGTGACGCCACATTCACCCCGCATCTTTCCCAGAAAACAAAACTCAACTCTCAGGTAAACTAACCCTCTCCGCTGCAGTTTTAGAAATCGCATCGCATTGAATACTCATCTTAGCCTTCAACGAGCCATGCCCCAAAACTTTCACCCTACTCTTCACCGAAGAGATCACCCCAAGCTGCGCAAGCAATTCCTTACTCACCACAGCCTTCTTGTCGATTTTCTTTTCATCCACGAGCCTCTGCAACACGCTGAGGTTAACGACTTCGTACTCTTTACGCGTGAATGACTTAAACCCACGCTTAGGGAGACGTGTAAATATCGACTGCTGCCCCCCTTCAAAACCCTTTACTGAGCAACCAGCCCGCGCCTTCTGACCCTTATGACCCCTTCCAGACGTCTTACCCTTGCCACAACCTAGACCCCTACCAAGAACCTTGCGCCCTTTCAGCCTGGAGACTCCACTAAATAACTCATTCAACTTCATAACACTGACCCCGAGACGCACTACCTATTTATAACATCGCAAACTTTTTTGCCCCTCTTGCCAGCAATTTGCTTGGGAGACAACATGCTCTTGAATGCGGTAAACACGGCATAAATCACACTATGGGGATTCGAAGAACCAATGATCTTTGCCACGACATCCTGAACACCCAAAACCTCAAAAACTGCTCTAACGGAGCCTCCGGCTATTATACCAGTACCAACCTTTGCAGATCTCAACACAACCCGACTAGCACAAAACTTAGCAGAAACATCGTGATGCAAAGTTCTTGATTCACGAAGATACACCCTGATCATGCTCTTCTTAGCGGCATTCACGGCTTTTATCTTGGCCTCAGCAACCTCAGCATGTTTTCCCATGCCACAGCCAACTCTGCCCTTTTCATCTCCAACCACAACAAGAACTGAGAAAGAAAACCTCCTGCCCCCTTTCACAACCTTGGAGACCCGACGCACAGATACAAGTAATTCCGACAAATCGTGCGAGTCATTCGACGCACGCTGCTTCCTATCAACACTCATCAAAATACCTAAAACTCAAAACCCAGACTCCTCAACTCATCGGCAAATACAGATACAACGCCCATATACCTATAGGAGCCCCTATCAAACACGAACTTGCGATAAGTAGCATCCAGCCCCTCTATGCGACTGGCCAAAAGCTTAGCCACCTCTTTAACAGCATCTGAATTAACACGCCTACCGGCAATTGGCAATACTTCAGGCTCTAATGTGGACGCAGCAGCAACAGTGTTCCCAGCATCATCATCTATCAATTGGGCATAGAAATGCCTATTAGACCTAAATACGGAAAGCCGCACAGAAGACAGAGACCTGAGCTTCAGCCTAACGCGCCTCTTGCGCCTTTCCGCTCTTTTTAAATCAAACAACGACACAGACAGACCCCTCTATTACTTCTTCTTACTAACTTCCTTCCTATACACGTACTTTCCTTTTATGAAAATACCCTTCCCCTTGTACGGATCATATCGCCTAATTGCACACAAGTCAGCAGCCACCATGTGAACCTTTACCTTGTCACTTCCCTTGATGTAAAACTGCGTAGGCTTCGTGCACTTAACTTCAATTCCCTCAGGAACAACGTATTTCACACTATGGCTAAAACCTAGAGATATGTTAAGGATCCTGCCAACACTTGAAACCTTGTACCCAACTCCATTCACTTCGAATTCTACAGAGAACCCATCAGCCATGCCTTTTATAGCATTACTTATATTGCTTCTGTAAGAACCCCACATAACCTTAGCTCGAGCAGAACTAGGACCAGCAGTATTTTCCAAGACCAAAACTTTATCATTCAGCACCGCCTTTATCCCATGCTGCAAAGCAAAAGTCGCGACTCTGCCGTCCTTGCCAGTAACGACGACGTCGCAACCCTCCACGCCTACTCTCACGCCTTCAGGAATCTCTATAGGCATAGCCCCAACTCTAGACACGGCAATATCTCCCTAAAACACTCCACACAATATTTCGCCACCGACACCCATCTTACGAGCATCACAATCCAACATAATCCCCTTAGACGTGGACACTATGTAAACTCCCAGACCATTGTAGAACTTTGGCATCTTCTCAGAAGAAGAATAAACCCTCCTGCCAGGCTTAGAAACACGCACTATCTTCTTTATAGCAGGAGCAGAGTTATAATACTTAAGATTCACTTTGAGCGATCGACCATTAGGGTCCTCAGGATCCTTGCTAAAAGACTCGATATACCCCTCCTCTAGAAGAATCTTCGAAACAGCCTCTACTACCTTTGAACACGGCACCCTTACCACCCTGTTCATACCTGTTTGCCCGTTGCGTAAACGCGTCAAAAAATCAGCAATGGGATCAGACAACGACACAACAAAACCTCTCTAAACCTACCAACTCGACTTAGTTAATCCCGGAACGTGCCCCATGGAACCCAATTGCCTCAGCACTATACGAGACATCTTGAATTTTCTGTAGTACCCCCTAGGCCTCCCGGTAATCAAACACCTATTCCTAATCCTTATATAAGAGGAATCCCTAGGCATCTTGGACAACTTCTGCTGAGCAGCAAACCGCTCTGCCATGGACAAAGACTGATCCTTCATTACAGCAACAAGCTCTTTTCTCTTTTTAGACAAAGTCGCAGAGATTTCAATACGCTTTAAGTTTCTCTGCACAACAGACTTCTTAGACACCTTACCTCCTAACTCACAAAGGGAAATCCCAGCTCCATAAGAAGCACTTTAGCATCCTCATCACTTTTAGCAGTGGTAACAATGCTTACATCTAATCCCCGCACCTTATCGATCTTGTCGTAATCCACTTCCAAGAACGATATATGCTCCCTTATACCGAAAGACACATTTCCATGTCCATCTAACTGCGACATCGACAGTCCCCTAAAGTCACGCTCGCGAGGAAGAGCTATATTGACTAGCCTATCTAAAAACTCGTACATTCTCTTTCCCCTAAGGGTGACCATACAACCTATGGGGAACCCCTTGCGTATCTTAAACCCCGCTATGGACTTCTTAGCGCGGGTAACCACCGGCTTTTGCGCAGATATCATAGCCAGATCCCTAGTGCACGAATCTATAACTTTGCTATCCGTGGCACTGAGGCCTATACCCATGTTCAAACAAACCTTCAGCACCTTGGGTACTTGCATCACATTCTTTCTGCCAAGCTTACCAACAAGAGACTTAGCAATTTCGTCCTTAGACAAACTCCCTAACATACTAACCTAATCCAAAACCCTTCCAGAACTTTTCAGGTAACGCACCTTCTTCCCATCAACAAACTTATACCCAACCCTGGACTTAACCCCAGCCTCGCTATCATAAAAAGCAACATTAGACATATCTATAAATCTTTCCATGCTGAAAATACCGCCCTCGCGATTTTTTGTGGGCTTAACACTCTTCTTACACATAGCTACAGAGGCCACCTTAGCAAGAACTCGTCCTTCCTTCCTTAAAACCTTAACGACCTTTCCAACTTTTCCCTTATCCCCGCCGGCGATAACAATAACATCATCTCCACTAACGATCTTAGCCACTACAAAACCTCCACAGACAGAGACATAACCTTTGTATATTCACCCACAGGCATCTTCCTAACAGGACCAAATACCCTGGTACCCAGCGGATCTCCCTGATCATTGACCAGCACCACAGCATTACTCGAAAACCGCAGAGTGCTACCATCCAGTCTACGAATTGGCCCCCTAGTCCTCACAATAAGAGCCTTATATACCCTCCCCTTAGAAACCCTTCCTTTAGGAGTAGCAACCTTTACCGAAACCACAATCACATCTCCAACAGTGGCAGATTTCTTGCCCTTGAGGAACCCTATACAGAGCACCTTACGTGCACCGGAATTATCTGCAACATCTAAAATTGCATTCTTCTGTATCATAACAAAACCCTATTCCTCAACTACAATCCACCGTTTAGTGGCAGATATAGGAATGTGCTCCCTTATCTTCACAACATCTCCGCGGGCACACTTATTGTCCTCATCATGCACAGAGTAAACCCGACATTTTTTGACGATCTTTTTATACACCTTATGGTGAACCATACGATAAACCGACACCTTGACCGTCTTATCACGCCTAGCATCTGTAACAACGCCGACCAAAACACCCTTAGACATCCTCTCCCCTTATCTTCCGCAAGCTAAGCACAGTAAGAACCCTGGCTATCTCCTTCTTTATCACACTCTTGCGAGCATGATTCACAGTTTCACCACTTCTACTTTCGAACACACTTTCAACCAAACTCCTCCGGAGAGCCGTCAACTTCTCGCGAAGCTCCTTCGAGGACTTACTCTCTATCTCAGCAATCGAACCCATAGCACTACCTAAAACCCCTCTTCAACAAAACTGCACTTGATAGGCAATTTTGACTGCGCCTTTCGAAAGGCTTCTCTTGCCAAATCCGTAGAAACCCCACCTATCTCAAACAATATCCTTCCGGGCTGCACCTTGCAAACCCACATCTCCGTGCTTCCTTTTCCCTTACCCATACGCACATCGACCGGTTTCTTGCTCACAGGAATATGACAGAAAACGCGAATCCATACCTTACCCACACGCCGCAAACTACGGGATATACTCCGCCTAGCAGATTCAATCTGCTTAGAAGTCAACCTACACGGCTCCAGAGCCTTTAAGCCACATAAACCAAAAGCCAGCTCACTACCTCCCTTGGCATTGCCGCTAATACGCCCCTTAAAGCACTTAGAGTGCTTTGTCTTCTTAGGAACAAACAACATCTCAACAACCCCTTACTCTAAACCGGCCCTTGAATCCCCAACATATACCCATACCTTAACACCAACGATGCCGTATATGGTCTTGGCCTCAACGCAACTGTAGTCAACGTTAGCCCTAAAAGTATGCAACGGAACGCTACCTTCCTTATACCACTCCGTCCTTGCAATTTCAGCACCACCTAACCTACCGGAGCAACTAACCTTTACTCCCTTAGCCCCCATCTTCAGACAGTTTTGCACCCCTCTCTTCATCGCTCTCCTGAAAGAGACACGCTTCTCGAGTTGCTGAGCTATATTCTCCGCAATAAGAGTAGCCTTCAGATCAGGTTTTTTAACCTCAACTATATGGAGCTCTACATCGTGCTTGACCATTTGAGAAATCTTCTGCTTAACCCTGTCTATATCGGTACCCTTCTTACCAATAATAACCCCCGGGCGCGCAGAGTGAATATTAATGATCACCGCATCTACCTTGCGAGCGACAACGACCTTACTAATCGCCGCATGATGAAACGTCTTCTTCACAAAGTTACGCAACAAAAGGTCCTCATGTAGCTTCGCCGCATAATCCTTATCGGCATACCACAGTGAATCCCACGTGCCAACTATCTTTAATCTCAATCCAATGGGATTAGACTTCTGCCCCATAAGCTACCTTTCCAATAACTTCACAACAACGCTTCCATAGCGCTTACTTATCCTACATGCTTTGCCACGCGCCCTCGGCTGGACCCTACGTAAAGTAAATGCCTTACCTACCAACACCTCCTTCACGTACAAATTATCAACGTCAACCCCATGATTCGTACGTGCATTCGCTATCGCTGACTTCAAAACCTTGGAGATTAGCGTAGCAGCCTTCTTATTGCAGAACTTAAGATACATAACCGCAACCGCAGCGTCCTTACCCCTTATCAAGTCCGCAACCAAATTAAGCTTCGCCGGCGTAGATTTTAACCCTACTCCCCTAGCTCCAATAACAACAGACATACCTAACCCTTTCTGGACACCTTTTTATCGCCTGCATGCCCCGTAAACCTTCTAGTGGGAGAGAATTCACCAAACTTACGCCCCACTATATTATCAGTGACCTTCACAGGAACATATGTTTTGCCATTATAAACCCCAAAAGTGAGACCAACGAACTTATTCAGAATCACCGATGCTCTGGAATGGATATTGATCACAACCCCAGTTCTATTGGACGCTATCACCCTATTTGCCAAACGCAACACATGCGGAGCGCAAAAAGGAGGCTTTTTAACGGATCTAGACATACAACCTATCTCTTGACAGACGAAACCTTAATGTACTTATCACTACTCTTACCCTTCTTCCTGGTCTTCTTACCCTTAGTTGGAACACCCCAAGGAGTAACAGAGTTTCTACCACCAGAAGTCTTACCTTCACCACCACCATGCGGGTGATCCACAGGGTTCATGGCCACACCACGAACCTTCGGCCTGAGACCTAACCAGCGACTCCTACCAGCTTTACCTAACTTCACGTTCCTGTTATCCAAATTGGAAACAACTCCAATAGTCGCCCTGCATACTGCGAGTATCCTTCTCATTTCACCGGAACTAAGCCTCAGAATAACATACGAACCGTCTCTACCCATAACCTGGGCATAGCTCCCTGCAGCTCTAGCAATCACGCCACCACCACCTGGCCGCATCTCAATATTATGAACAAAGGTTCCAGAAGGGATCAGCGCCAACCTCATGCAGTTCCCCGGCAGAATATCTGAGCCACTGCCCGCTACAACTACATCTCCCTGCTTCAAACCATTGGGCGCAAGGATGTAAGAAAGTTCACCATCTTCGTAACACACAAGCGCAAGGAATGCGGTTCTATTAGGATCATACTCCAAACGTTGCACTGTCGCGGGAACATCTTCCTTGTTTCTCTTAAAATCCACTATTCTATAGAGCTTACGATGCCCACCACCACGATGACGCACCGTAATAACACCACGCGCATTCCGTCCACCAGAGGACATCTTCCCCGCAACTAGAGACCTTTCTGGCCTTCCTCTCCATAACTTAGTCTTATCCACCAGGACAGTACCCCTAAGCGCAGGAGTAATAGAATTCAAAACCCTCAGACTCATCACACCCCCGCAATCCTAAACTCTTTCCCCTGTGGCAAGGAGAAATAAACCTTCTTCCTATCCTTTCTTTTACCGGGCACCCCCCTGCAGCGCTTTTTCTTGCCCTTTAATTTCAAAGAACAAATATTCATAGGCTCACTGCCGCAAAGCGCCTTGATAGCTCTTTTAATCTGCGACTTCCTAGCATCCACGAGCGTATATACAGCATACCTGTTACAACTCTCGGTCAGCGTAACCGACTTCTCCGTAACCACTGGAGAAACAACAATAGAAAGATAATTACTCATCGCACAACCTACCCTCAAGAGATTTAACTGTATCCACAGTCAACATCACGCAGTCGTGCTTCAGCAAATCAAGTACATTGATCCCAACACACTCTAGCAGATCAACATTGCGCAAATTTCTACAAGCCTTAACCACATCTGCATTACAGCCGTTGGACACAACAAGATACGAACCATAGCCCGAAAACCTACCGAACGCCACCTTGGCATCCGATGTTTTCTTGAAGGGCACATCCAAGCTGTCAAGAACCACGAGCTTATTGTTAGCAACCTTCATGGAAAGCGCTACTTTCAACCCAAATCTGCGCACTTTCTTATTCAACGAGTACGCATGGCTACGAGGCACGGGACCAAATATAACCGCACCACCCCTAAACTGAGGACTACGGAAACTACCCTGCCTTGCCCTACCAGTATGTTTTTGTCTATAAGGCTTCGCAGTCGTCCCAGATATATCGCTTATCCCTCTCGTCTTATGTGTCCCGGCGCGCCTTTTTGCCAATTGCCAATTCACGACCTCTTTCAACACATCACGCCTCGGCTCCACACCGAATACCTGAGGGTTCAGATCTATACTTCCCACGACCTCATTAGCAATGTTAACGACACTGACTTCCATAAAATGCTCTTAACCTCTCCTAACCCGCCGCTGCCATGCTCTCCGAGGAAGCACTATGCCTAGGCACCGGCTTCTTTATAGCATCCCTAACAAACACATAAGAGCCCACTGCACCTGGAACCCCGGTGCCACAAACGGCCAAAAGAGACTCTTCCTGATCTACCAGCAATACACGAAGATTCTGCATAGTCACCTTGCTATTACCCATATGACCAGCCATCTTTTTACCTTTCCATACCCTACCCGGATCCTGGCACTGTCCAGTAGACCCCTGCGATCTGTGAGATATAGAAACACCGTGCGAAGCCCGCAAACCGCCAAAATTGTGCCTCTTCATAACACCAGCGAAGCCCTTACCTATGGTGGACCCACTCACATCTACAAACTGACCCTTGGAGAAATAGTCTACAGAGACCCTACTCCCCGGCTGAAGCTCGCCCACAACATCTACTCGAGACTCAAACAGATCACAAACAGACTCTATTCCCGATTTTTTCAATGCTTCTACTTGCGGCTTATTAAGCCGCACCCGACCCCCTCGCGTTGTTCCCATAACCACCGCGTCATAACCGTGCACATCCTTAACCTTGGTCCCAACAACAAAGGTATCTTCCAGTAACAAAAGCGTAACAGGTACCCTACTCCCCGTTGTCTCATCGAAGATGGCGGTGCTGCCAACCTTCTTCATCCACACGCCTACTCTATGCCTAGCCGACACACTACCCCCCAACAACCTTAACCTTCACATCAACGCCAGCCGGCAATTGCAAACTCATAAGCGATTGCAATACAGCAGAAGTGGCCTTCGGCAGGCTAATAAGCCTCTTATGAGTTCTAATCTCAAACTGCTCCCTGGACTTCTTGTCGACGTGAGTTGAGCGATTCACAATGAACTTCGCTATTTTCCTGGGAAAGAACACCGGACCATTTACCTTAGCACCGCTCCTCTTAGCAACCATGATTATGCTACGAGCAGACCTATCCAGCAAACAGTGATCAAATGCCTTTAGCTCGATATATATCTTCTGCGTCACCATAACCAACTACTCCAAAATCTCAGTGATAATACCCGAACCAACAGTCCTTCCACCTT